>CAYPUO010000665.1:0-2500 GCA_964413775.1 uncultured archaeon | reverse complement strand
TCAGAGGTAATTGGGGTTTGTGGAGTTGAAAACGTATCGAATAGTTGTACTGAGCATCCTATTTGCTCTCAGTCTTTCAATAGTCACTTCATTCGGAGCTAGGAGTGCCGATGTTTTTTCAGATGTTCAAGAGGGTGCAGTCAAGCAACCTGAAGGTCAAGCAATCCTTGCAGATAGCATGGACTATGTCCTTGACTATAACTCTCAGGCTGGATATGGATCAGTATATGACTTTGTCAACATGCAAGATGTTGACTCAGACTATGCTAGATTGGTAGAGGAGGATATAGACTCGGGTATCGGAGTAAACTATGCCTTTGAGAAAGTCTTTGGATTTGATAACTATGCTTTTCAGTATCTTGGCTGCGATTTGGAGGTACGAGGCTATGACTATACAGGAATTGGGGGCTACTTCCATGAGTCAATTGAAGTCTGCTTTGGCGAGTCTTCAAATGGGCCTTGGACGTTATTAGGTGAGATCACGGCAGAAACTCCAACATCGTACTCCTGGAGCATTGAACCTCAATACAGCTACTACTACATTAGAATAGCAAGCACAGGCGACACCCTTGACTGGGGAAGCTGCAATGAATGGCGAGTCGAGTATATGAGGACAAGATGTACCGATAGGATATCTTACAATGTAGGAGTAACAATAGACACGGCTCATGACTCTGATAATCTCTACCCTTACAAAGGCGCGGGGACCAATTCGTTCTACACATTTACGTGCACCGCAAGGAATGAAGAGGGAGGGTATGTGATTCGAGATGTCCGATTGTCTGGGCAGGAAGAAGTCGGGATTGTTAAATGGACAGTTCGTTGGGATCCATTTCACACACCAGTCTTCTGGGTATCATACGGTGTTTCGGTCGCTCTAGTCGAGTCAGAATGTTCATCGTCATCATCAGGTGAATACCGGACAGTCAACTTTGCAATACAGATCAAATACATCCATGATGAAGTGGAGAACATGGACTTCCGTCTGTATCATTCAACTGCAACGTCCAGTGATGAAGATACATACGATACAATCAGCGGGCTCGACCTCGACGTGAAGCCTGACCTAGCCTTCTCGACGGCTCCCACAATGACAGGACGTTGTGATACTGAATCATATCCCGACATTCATGGAACCGTTGAATTTGCTGATTCTCCAACTAATCTGAAACCAAACCCTGACTATGCATATGTCTATGCCTCGCAGACACAGCCAAGTACGTGGACTGGCGGGCAGTATCTCGATTCATCAGGGGACTTCAATCTAGGGGTGCTAGCATCAGGGAGCGCTGGCACGGTCAATAGCTATGACCTTGCGATATATGCCTCTTCAACACTCAATGATATCAGCAATCTCGCCGGAAGTGCCTCAACTAAAACTGATGAAGTTGTTGTATATGACTACGGTGTTTCTGACTCATGGCTTAACACAGGTGCCCCCTCAACGCTCTACTCCAGACTGAAGTATGCATCAGATGATACCGAAATTAGCACGGGGTCTTTCACTTGGAATGGCGTGGAGATGGGATTCAATGGTAGTTTCTGGACCAACAAGTATACCCTATCCTATTCAGACCCAACTACTATTGTCTACGACTCAATTGCTGTTGTCACAAGCGAAGGAGTATCAAGTATCCAGAGTAATCCCTCTTGCACAATCACATGGGACAGAATCTATGTTAGCGACTATAGGGCTTTCAGAGTGTCTGACTTAGTTGAGGACTACTGTGTTGATGTGGAGACCCAAGTCTTTGTCGAAGTCAGACTTCAATATGAGGAGGAGGGGAGTTGGTTGACTGATGGATTGGTGGAGATCAACGGATACAGCGCAAGCTATCAGTCAGATGGCTGGTGGCGAATCTCGTCACCTATATCTCGACTATCCGCTGGGATAATGACTTTTGATTCAGTTGAATGTAGTGGCAACACCCCAAGGATAGACGTCGTAAACCAAAACCTACAGTCCACAACAGTTCGATGGGATGCTTTTGCCGTTGACCTGTCTGTCGATGATGCTCACGTAAACATTGGCGACACGGTCACAGTATGGGTCCGTGTGACCAGAGCATATGATGGGTCAATATTCACTGACAGCATGGGAACTGTCAATCTGAAACACCCTACAACTCTAGACATCCCTATGTTGTATTCCCCTGTAGATCAGATGTGGTATGCAGAGGTCATCCAGACATCTGTGAATCAGTGGAGTTACTATGTCTCGTCTATCACTGATACGATAGAAGGAATTACTGCGGTAGGTAGGATACACTTCGATGGTATTGATGACTATGTGAGCTGTGGCTCTGACTCATCACTCGACTTGACCAATGCTCTCACACTCTCCACATGGTTCTATGGGGATGGGTCTTCGTGGGGCTCTGGCATGTATCTGGTATCCAAAAAAGAAGCAGGTTCATTGATAGCGCCCCATACTACCAGAAAGTATTAAATGATGGTACTCATCGTCTTGGAATATACAATTGCTGTCTGATTTACAAAA
>CAYPUO010000664.1:0-2503 GCA_964413775.1 uncultured archaeon | reverse complement strand
ACCTGATGTATAACGAGCTTGTTGGAATCGACCTGAGACCTGTTAGTGCCTGTAATAAGATGAGATTTCTGTATCTACACCACAACATGCTAAGAGAAATGAATCTAGCACCAGTGTCGACTTGGACCGACCTTCGCATCATACGGCTGGGTGGAAACGAACTCGAAGCAATTGATCTTTCGCCGCTTGCTGGTTGTACCAATTTGCGTCGACTAGGTCTTGCCATGAACAATCTTGACAGATTGGACTTGGAGGCTCTGGCCAACTGCAAGGGTTTGAGAGCGCTTGATATAGCGGGCAATCGCCTCGTAGCTATAGACCTTGCGCCACTGGCAAGTTGCACCTCACTGGAAGAACTGTATCTCTATAGCGGTCATCCAAACGAGAACCACTTTGAGCAGATTGATGTGAGTGCGCTTTTTGGATGTACTGAATTAGAAGACTTGGGCATTTCTTCAGAAACCGAGCTTGTGGCAAAGGCAAGCCTAAAGAAAGCCAAGAACATTCCATCAGCCATCGAAGACCTGCTAGAGGACGACCGAGTCGAGTGGGCCTAGAAAACCGGCTAAATCCATCGTACAAACGGATTTTTAAGCAATCTAGACCCATACTATCATGCACGCCTGACGAAGATTCTGGCAATTAGTTCGTTGGGTGCTAGTCTATGAAAAAGCGCAGACAAGAAATGGAACGTATGGCCAAGCTGTACATGGAGTATCTCAACAGCCCTTTTGGAGAGAGAGTAATAGATGGACTAAAGGAGGGCGAAAGCTTTTCGATCCACTCTTCCTATGAATCAATGAAGGTCACCAAGAAAAAGGGCAGGGCAGTAGTTCAAGTCGAGGAGAGATATGAATCCCGTCCGAGTGAGCCTGACCTTGCTGTAGGGTAGAGCCAATATACGCAATATGCAGTTGCGATGGGAAATTCGTTATAGTAGAGAGTTTATAAAACACAATTGCAACTTGGAAATTGGTGAGACTCTTTTGGTAGTGGAGATGGATGAAGCCACGAGACAGCAAGTTCAGATGATGTTTTCAGTGCTGGACCATGATGTGACGATACACCTCTTTGTGAAGGATCATGACTGTTTGTACTGCGGTGATACTACTTCGCTGGTCAAGCTGGTTGCAGACCTATCTGATAAGATTAAGATAGAGAAGCATACCGACGAAATTGGTACCGGAAAGGCAGCAGAAATGGGAATCATAGCCAATCCGACGGCAGTGCTCCACGGCAAGGGGGAATACAAGGTCAAGTTCATGGGCATCCCAGCGGGCCATGAGTTTGGTGCACTGGTTGCAAGTATCGTTGCCGTGTCAACAGGATCTGTACCTCTATCCCCAGACATAATCGCAGATATCAAGGAGATTGACCGCCCTGTGAACATTAAGGTCTTTACGACTCCTCAGTGTCCATACTGCCCAAACATGGTGCGACTGGCGCATTATGCAGCAATCATCAACCCCCTGATTGAAGGAGAGATGATTGAGTCGCTTGAGTTTCAGAACTTAGCAAACAAATACCAAGTGTTCGGGGTCCCAAAGACCATCTTCAATGAGACCATATTTCTCGAGGGTGCTGTCCCGCCAGATACCTTCGTTGAGAAGCTGTATGATGCAATAGAAAAATAGACGTGCAACCTCGCAATTGTTGCTACTATACAATTGGGGTGACTATTCCAATGAGCATGAAGTCATTTGTAGTCATGTTAAGGCCTGCTCCCAACTTTGGGACGCCTGAAACGAACGAGATTATCGAGAAACACTTTCAATATCTGAAAGACCTGCATTCAGAAGGAAAAGTGAGAATGGCAGGTAGGTTTTCCGATGTGCTCATAGGACTTGTCATGATTGAGGTCGAAAGCAAAGAGGATGCGTGGATGATTGTGAATGAAGACCCGGCTGTCAAGGCGAAGGTCTTCCATGCAGAAATCTATGAATGGACAATTGCAGTTGGTTAGCACATTCAGCATTAACGAAACTTGTAACTTGCAGGCACGCGAAGAATGGTCCAGTGGCGCAGCCAAGAATTAACATAACTGACGAGTATCATTATGAGGGCAGCGACACGACCAATGAAGGCCAAGATAGATGCACGCTCAACGTTAATGTTCAAGGCTATGACCAGAATAGACGCCGGCTACCATGAGGTGGCGATAATGAGCCATCGCATATAGCTATCGCGGTCTTTGCTGAACTCGAATCCGAAGAATAGCAGTAAGCAAAGCGTTGGCAGGAAGAACATCAGAGTCTGTACCGCCCAATCACCAAGTGCCCATGCTGTGATTCCGCCAACTAGTAGTCCAATGATAAACCTACTACAATATACCGAACATCTGTTAATTCTCTGCTCTGCCTCATATGAGGAGTAGATGGCTGGCTCTCTAGACATCTGATGATGCGTTATTCCTACCGTGAGTAACATTACAACTTGCGCCAAATAACGTTTTGCAGAGATGCTTTTAGTTCCGTAGGTTAGAAGGATCATATATCTCCATATG
>CAYPUO010000663.1:0-2503 GCA_964413775.1 uncultured archaeon | reverse complement strand
CCAATTGATGAGATTAGGAAGACGTTCCAGTCCATCGGCCTTGAGCCAATGGAATATTCCCAGCTTCGATAACGGCAAGAATACACACATTAAGCAACTGTTAAATGCAATCCTAACAGTCCTCTCCTATAACAGGAGGAGCATTCATGCCTGACTGGAAATCAATACTAACGGACTTGAAACAGACTGGACAAATCTTTACGGTCTACCTTCGCTACATGCAGAAGGACACTCTCGCAAAAATCCCAAATGTTCGTGTGAATGAGGCATATGAGGGCTTTGTACGACTTGAAAACCCAGCTGGATATGGAATTCTGGGATATGAGGACATCCTTTACATTTCGATTCCGCGAAGCAGCATAAGAGGATGATCCAGCTGGATATGGAATTCTGGGATATGAGGACATCCTTTACATTTCGATTCCGCGAAGCAGCATAAGAGGATGATGAATGGTTTATTGTGTCCATTCGAGTGATAGTCTTCTTAGAGTATCAGTGGTTGGAAGACCTGTTTCACGACTCCATCCTCGGAGCCGATAATAGTCATCAAGCATTGGTTCCAAATCGACCACTTGACCTTTGCCAGGACCTTCAGGCATTGGCTCATGCGTGAACCTTCGAGGTAGTCTGTCATCCTTTCTCGAAATCCCTTCACGCGCATTGAAAAGGCGTTTCAATGTCACTTGCCGTTCTCCAATCTCAGTCAGTTTCTCTATGTCACCAAAGCTCTCTTCGCCTGTCGCTAGAGGTAACATTTCAGCAAAGTCGCTCATCCAGAAAATCGGGGGCCATGAAACAGAATACCAACATACAATCAGAGCGTCGCGTATGCAATATGCATTCTCCGTTTCAAAGACTGCAGTGGCCTTGTACTTCTCAGTATAGGGGTCCAAGATTTCAGGAAGCTTATCAGCTCCCCAGCGGTCTTTCGCGACTTGTTCGTAGCCAAGTTGGTCCACAACTACAAGCGACCGGAGATGATCAGCACCACGAGCACCAGTTGCATGGGATAGTCCTATGCTCCTATGAGTTCGACCATCTTGGCCAGAAACCTCGAGACCCTTCACATGCATTGCAAAGTCTTCGGCACCATGGCCAATTCTCTTGGCAGCGGACCTACTTCCATCCGCAAGAACATCCCCGAGTCCCTCCCGTTTTCCGATTAGTTCCAGTAGATGAATGACCTGTTCATGATTACCCCAACTCAGAGAGATCCCGCCAGTATCACTCTCTGTGAGTGCTCCATTTTCAAACGCTTCAATGGCAAAGGCAATTGTAGCGCCTGCAGAGATTATATCCATTCCATACTTATTGCATATCTGATTTGCTTTCAACGCGGTCGAATACTCATCAATTCCTAGAAGGCTTCCAAAGGCCATGAGTCCCTCATATTCAGGACCCTCCTCAAGTGTGCCCTTGAAGCGACCGTGCTGAACATAGTTCATCTTCTTGCATCCCAAGCTGCAGCCAAAACACGCGCGGTCAGTGACAGTAAATCGAGAACGGATATACTCACCACTCAAAGAAGCCCAACCTGAAAACACACCGGTCCTATGGTTGTACGTCGGGAGTTCACCAATCTCCTGCTTTACAGCAGTCAGAATCCATGTTCCCCACCTGCCCATCTCGCGCGCCTGAGTGTCTCCTCGGACTCTCGCATGAGCCCTCTTTGCTAGTCTGCAAAACTCATCATGGTATGCCACTTCTACTGGTCCGTGCCCCCGAATTGAAATTGTCTTGACATTCTTTGATCCTAGGACCGCACCCATGCCTGTTCGACCAGCGGCCCGAGCATTGTTAACGATGAATGCCGCAAAACGGACCAACTTCTCTCCCGCAGGTCCAATAGATCCCACTTGCATATCTGGGTCTTTGTAGGCCTTCCGCATCTCTGAAGTGGCTTCATTAGTCTTCATGCCCCATTGTGCAGAAGCGTCAATCAACTCTAAGTCATCGTCCCGTACAACAATATGCACAGGTGCCTTGGATTTGCCCTCCACAACAAGCAAGTCATAACCAGCATATTTGAGCTCCGGACCGAGGAATCCCCCCACATGACTCTCTCCCCATATTCCGGTCTGAGCTGCTTTAGAAACTAGTACAGTGCGCCCACTCATGGGCCATAGAGTCCCAGTAATAGGACCAGTTGCTATAATGAGCTTGTTCTGGTCGCTCAGAGGATCGATTCCAGCTGGAACCTCTTCATAGAGAAGACGAGCGGCAAATCCATCTCCACCTATGTATTCTCGAATCCAATCCTTTGGAAGTGTTTCAACTTTGAAGGTTTCTTCTGATAGTTTAACACGTAGTATCTTGCCGGTGTATCCACCCTGCGCCACATTATGCATCTCCAGTGGTTTCCTCAACCTCAGAAGCTCGTTTCACTTCCTGAAGGTATGAAGATAGTTTTCCGTGGCGCTCAGTGGTTGTGAGCCGATTCATCGGACCATACTGAATCGCCCCGGTTGGACATACTTTGGCACACTCGGGATCGCCTCCACAG
>CAYPUO010000662.1:0-2505 GCA_964413775.1 uncultured archaeon | reverse complement strand
TTCACAGGCCGCCCCCTTGGGATTGTCAGTCAGTACAATAGTCACTGCTTGGCTTTTCTTGGCCTGCTCAAGAGCTGCAATCGTTTCCAAACTTCTGCCCGAGGCCGTAACTCCAACGACTACGCAGTCCTCATCAAGGGGCACTCTAGCAAGCTCGGATGGCGACATTGAACTGACATTGATGCCCAGTGGGACAAATGCCCACTTACCATAGTCTGCTACTGCGTAGGAGTCCCCACAGCCGACGAAGATTAGCCGCTTACCATTGATGACATTCTTTTCTCTGCTATCCACTGACCTTAGAGTATCAGGGATCCCTTTTGCCTGAAGCTTGATTGCATTGTATATCATGTCATAGAAGTCCGTCATCTATTGTAATCTCCCTCAGCATGTTTACATTTGGTGGTTGATAGCCCATCTGTCTAAGTAGTCCCACAATGAATCCCCTGTGGTGGGCCTCATGAGTCACCATATGCAAGAGTGCTCTTGCAATTGTGAAACTAATAGTGTCATCGCCTATCCTTAGTCTCTTCACAAATTGCAGACTAGCATCACTCTGGTTCCCTATGACCTCCCGCATCTCACTCTCAATCTGTTTCCAAGTCGTTGCTATTGTGTCTACATCAGCGAGCTCCTCTGGGTCGAGGCTATGAGTATCTTCGTCACCTATGACATTCATCCAATAGATTTCGGAGTTCATTAAGTGGACTAGGATATTTCGAATCGACCATTTTCCTTTGCCAAGGCTCCTTGTGAAGTCCTTTCTGTCCAGTTGTTTCAGTGACTCAAGGAGTGGGCCTCTAATGGAGTAGTTGTGTTCAATGAGCATGTCAATGCAGGAGATCATAGTTCAAACGAACGACAGACTTCCTTATCACAGTCACGATTCGTCATGAATATGAATGAAGTCCACATTGCGAGTTCACAATTCTTATCAAGCCAGAGTTATCAGTCCAAGAATAGTCTGAAAAGTCTGGAGCTGACGTATGTGACATCATTGGATGATTTTAACATTAGAGTTGATATTCCCATTGCTTGGGGCGACATGGATGCTTTTAACCATGTAAACAATACACGATTTTTCAGGTACTTTGAAACTGCCCGAATAAAATACTTTGAGAAAGCTGGGTTCATTGAAACCATGGAGAAGAATTCCATAGGTCCGATTTTAGCTAGTATCTCTGCTAAGTTCATCAAACCCCTGTTCTATCCTGATACCCTAACTGTAGGTACTCGTGTAACTTCTATTGAACCAACCGAATTCATTATGGAATATATTATCGAGAGCAAATCCAAGGGGATTGCTGCGGTCGGCGAATCCAAAATAGTGGTATATGATTACAGGTCTTTAAAGAGAGTAGCTCTTCCTGATACTGTCAGAAAGAGGATTAGAGAAATTGATTCTGTCTAGTATTATACTTCATTCTCTAGCACTTCTATCTGTTTCATTTGAACTCATAGATTGCTAAAACGAGAAAGCGGCGCCTCCACCGGGATACTCTAAAGCCATCGAAATGGCTAACAGATTGCTATGACCCACTTTCAGGCGTTGCTAGGGTTTTTTCTACTCTTCAGGCGGTAAACATCAATTAGTCCCGCGGTGCCCACTAGGAAACCGACTATAAGCACGCCCACGCGGAGCAGCATGGTCGAGAGCACAAGGTATCCCAGAATCGTCACTGCGAGGAGAGAGAGCCAGCGGAAGACCTTAAGAGTAATATTTCTGATAAGCACATCTGGGACAAAGCACAAGCACAAGAAAGCTCCCAAAATCACATAGCTCCAAGAGTTCACGATTGTGCCTATCAAGATGAGCACGGGCCCTAGAATAGAATAAGCAATTGTAAGGGCACCGAGTTTTCCCAGTGTCTTTGTGCGCCTTAGAATGAGTATAGTGCTCAATCCAATTACAAGACCGACAATTATGGCCAAAGCCTGAATCAAAGAGAGATCAGCCATGGTAGAAACCCCCCGCACAAATGTGCATCTAATCTAACATAGGGGTTGCTGTCCATATACAGCTTTGGCTCTATAGAATAATTCAATGATTGAGAGGCAATCTGACCACTTCACATCCTTCCGATATATGAAGACGGAAAGGTGTAGAAGAATTGAATGATAAAAGGATCTGAAATGATGGCGCCTCCGCCGGGATTTGAACCAGGGTTTCAAGAGGTCCGCTCCAAGACGCTGTCTTCGGTTTGTGCAACTTCTAGGGTTTTATATTCCTTCAAGATAACCAAGAAACAAACCCAACGTTTTCAATGAATTTCGTGGTAGGTCACAAATATGCTAGAGATTGTAATTGAAGCCAGCTCATATATGCATCTTCTTGCTGCATTCGAAGTTGGACAACCTTCTACAAGATATATTCTCCCAAAGATTTCGCTGCTGTTTGACTCAATTCACTACTTCGGAAAGCCGCCGGAAAGCAAGCTGCTAGAAGCAGAACCATATGGAGAATTCTCAGATATATCGGATGATTTATTCAGATTGATTAGAAAC
>CAYPUO010000661.1:0-2507 GCA_964413775.1 uncultured archaeon | reverse complement strand
GTCGTGAAGAGCTCGTTCACGCCCATCTTTCCCCCGGGGCGTAGTACTCGAGCGCACTCAAAGAAGACTCGGGGCTTTTCAAGAAAGACCGATACGAACTCGGTCATCACAACATCAAACTCTCCATCACCGAACTTGAGATGATAGGCATCGTCCTGCTGGAAATCCACCCGGTCTTCGAGTCCCCACTCAATACATCGCTCCTGTGCTCGCTCGACCATCTTCTCAGAGATATCAATCCCAGTCAACTTGCAGCCGGTGTTGGATGCAATCCGGCACGCGCTATACCCAGTCCCACATCCAACAACAAGAACATGAGTGTCCTCACCTATGCCCAGAAGCTCAGCAAGCTTATCGGAAGCCTTGAGCCCTCCCCAATGAAAGTATGGCATTCCCACCATTGCCATGTAGTCATAGTAGTTAATATCGTCGAGATTTGGATGCTCTGATTCACTATTTGATATGCTCGACACCACCGTTCAGATTCCTGCGATATTCACTCCTATTTTGGCTTTCTGTTGAAGCATGAACCACATGCTCGGGAGAGACGACTCAAACTCATACTAACGACTATTTCATATAAAGAAAGGCACGGCAACAGGATTATCTATAGAGGGCAGTCTGTGCAAGCTCGAAGATTGGACGTTCCCTTCGTTCCTGATGCCTCATATGATTGTGCATGTAAATGCAGTTGCGGATTCTAATGACTTCTATGACCATGACCGTAGTCTTCGGCCGACATGTCGAGTTCAGTATTTATTTCGACGATTGGTTCCTCGGCCGCAGCAATCGAACCCAATCTGCCCAAATGAAGCCTCAGATTTCCCTTAAAGAGACTTGTGTATCCATTTGAAAGGGTGTATGTTTCGCCTTCCTTAAAGGAGTCGATAGTGTCGTTCCAAATTGGCATTGTTATAGTTCCTGTTGAATCGCCAACAACAGCATCTAGTACGCGGTATGTCTCACCATTCCTACTGGACTCTACTGATCTTTCATCACTTGTGCTCATGACCTTGAAGGTTATGTTGACACTCTTCATACCGGGCTTAAGCTCGGCAATTGTGGCCTCAACGGCCTCTATGTTATTATCACTCATTGTATATCACTCGCTATTGCGAATTCAGGTCATTAAAACTAGGATAGTTCTCATGTGGAAATACTAGAAGGTCGTGAGTCCTCAATAAAACCAGTCTGAGAAATTTTGCATAGTTGCTATGCCTGTATCCTTACACTGTGGGAGTTTGCTTAAGGCTTTGTTTATTGCACCAGATGTATCTTGCACCGGCATCTGAATCGGATTTTGATGACATGATCTTTGCTTCTTGCCAGAGTTGGCGCATTGTTCGTTTCGCGAAGAACATCCTCTGGGGGGTCTTCTCGGTGTTTCATTCTCGATATGTTTATTCAATTTCGCGATAATACCACTGCACGTAGAGATGTGACTAGCATCTGCGTGGTTAATCGAGTTGCTGGTTACCTAGGGGGTGGATGCAACCTCTCGGCGGTTTCATTTATCGGATGAAAGGTGAAGAGACATGGGTCCGTTGGTGCTGTTAGCTGCATATGGCTGCCTGACTCTCATGTCTTTCCTGCCAACAATAATGGTAGCGGTTGTACGGGCACGCCATATGTGGAATGACGAACAGACCTTGGGCAATGTCAGAGGATGGGGGTCTAGAGTATATGATATGAGTAACCACCATCCAACACTGGTGATTCTATTGGAGATGGTCCCTCAGACTATTGTGCAACTAGCCTTCTTCTCTGTGTTCCCAGACTTTGTGTTGCTATTCTGTTTTATGTTCTACTCACTCTATCTCATGAATATTGTACTATCACTGAAAGACCATGAATATCCCTACTAGCAAGTCGGCTTGCCATAATTGCATGATGCTGTAGTCGGTCTCGTTTGGGCCCGGATGCTCTGATTTATTTTCCATAATACTCCTCATACCTTTCCCTTTTTATATTGCATTCCGCACCTGCATTGAGTTCCTGGAATTTCTCCCGTGCAGTCCTATTCTGGAACATGTATACAGTACCTCTAGGAGTTTCTATAAAATTGATATACGGAAGTAACGGATTTCGATGTAGTTTCCAGGCAAGTACTAGCAAGAAGAACGACATGAGTATAATCGAGATTAGGATTCTGATTTCTGTAAGCACGTAAAAGCAATAATCCACTTCAGCCCCTATTGAAAACAGAGTAATGTGAAGGAAGTATGAGAGTATGCAAGCAAGCATGATTACAATCATTCTGCTGGCTCGTTTCCATCCGTACGCCGATTTCAGAAGAGATACTTCGGACTTGCAGTCGTGGCACAGAAAGATACCAGACGATATGGATCCTTTGGACATCTCCGTGTTCAATGAGTATCTGCCATCATTCGAAACAGATATTTCCTCCAGAGGTTTGTCTTCAGTCCCGCATCCAATGCACATCACAGGCCACGTTACATAGCTAGTTCTTGTAGTTCAGTCTCCCTTCTTCAAGTAGGCATTCAACC
>CAYPUO010000660.1:0-2507 GCA_964413775.1 uncultured archaeon | reverse complement strand
GGTTAGAGTCAGGCGAACGATGGCAAGCCTTGCAACCAGACTTGGAGCCACAGTTATCCGAAAAGAGAAGATCGAGAAATCGACGAGATTCAGAACTGAGGGCATCCTCACCTCGGCTGTTGGGAAGGAAATTGTGTCCACTGCGAAGTCAATCAGCACATCAAAGACTGAGAACGAAGTGGTCGTGAGTAGGAAGACCGTGAAGAAGGACAAGCAGAAGAAGTCGAAGAAGAAAGCTAAGAAGAAAAAGTCCTAGTCACCATCTGCGACTCACCATCTGAGATAACACTTAAGTCCTCTCAAAGCGAAACGCACATGTCAGTTCGATTGGAGGGACTTGGATACATGATGAGTGACGGACCGGAAAGGGCGTCAATACATGACCAATTCTCTGGTCTTGACAAGATTGGAAGATACTTCATCCATGGACTAGTGTTCTACCTCCTGATGGCTGCTTCAAACATCGTCTTGGCCGTCGTACTTGTGATGTTCGTTCTCCTTGCATCAGTTCTGGGATTCATTATTTGGTTTGGAGTAGTCTTTCTGGTATGGGGACTGATCAATGGGAAGTTGTGCAGTTGGTTATGGCACTTTGAAGTGAGGCAACACTGGACGAGCCTCATGGGTCACGGCTTTGTGCTGTTCATCGTCCTATTGATTGTGGAGTTGCCTGTCGAGCTCTTGGACTTTGGAATGTCCACAACTGGGATATCCTACCCTGTAATCCTCATAGTTGGGATTATAGCATATCCATTCATAGATGGCATCGTAGGCAAGGCTGTTGGAAATATGTTTGCAGAAACTTACATACCGAGCACTAGACAGCAGGCATCTCGAACACCAACAGCGCCTCTGACGAATTGCCCATATTGCGGTGCCGTCTTTCCGTATCGTGAGATTGACCTCACCAGGGAAGGGACTGCCTCCTGTCGTAAGTGCGGAGCAACTATACAGGACCCAAGGTTCCGCCTAGGGGGGGCCAGAAGACCTGCGTCAGGCTTTCAAAGCGGCGAACACCGTACAGGATCAAGTGCCCAATGGTAATGCGTTGTCGCAAGCACATACTATCAATGAAAAAAAGAGGGTTCGGACCTGTTGATTTCAGGTCCTATGCTTATACTATGCGGCCTTGCTCCCAGGTGGGAGTTCACCGAGCCAGACAGGAGTCCAATCACCAGGCTTGTCAGCTCTCTCAACCGCAATGATCATCCCCTGACTCTCAATTCCGCCAATCTTCTTTGGCTCCAGATTAGTTAGGAATAGTGCCGTCTTGCCTGCTAACTCATCGCATGAGTACATCTCAGCAAGCCCTGTGACCATAGTGCGTGTTTCGGTCCCTATATCCACTTTGATCAAGAGCAACTTGTCTTTCTTGGGGACCTTCTCACAAGAGAGTATCTTCCCTGCCCTGAGGTCGAGCTTCTTGAAGTCTTCAAACTTAACATGTTCCGCTGTCACTGGTTCTTCACCTCTCTCTATTGCTTCAGCTGCTAGGATACGCCTATCTATGTTCTTCTTAAGTTCTTTGAGAAGGTCGTCATCAATCTTTGTGATAACTGGTACTGGTTTGCCCAAGGCCGAGCCAACCTCAGGAGCTACAAGCGCATCTTCCAAGGTGGCCTCGTGAACAGTCGGGCCATCATATCCAAGCTGACTCCAGATGGTTTCAGCAACGTTCGGCATAATTGGGTCAATCAATACTGCAAGAGATTTGACCAGAGCTACAGCATTGTACAGGACAGTAGCAGCCTTTGCCTTATCTGACTTCACGAGATCCCATGGGGCATTGCTCTGGAAATACTCATTTCCTACCGAAGCGAGCCGCAGAATCTCATCAGACACTTTCTTCAGCTCATACTCATTGACAGCATCAATGATGGTCTCAATGCCATTCTTGATCTCCTGAGTCAGCCTTGGATCCAGTTTGCCGTCAGGCACACTGCCGAAATGCTTCTTTGTGAAATATAGAGCCCTGTAGACAAAGTTGCCAAATGTCCCAACGAGTTCTATGTTCACTTTGTCAGCAAAGGCGTCGAATGAGAAGTCAAGGTCCCTGGTTTCACCTGTGAAGGACACCATATAGTATCTCAGATAATCAGGGTCCAACCCTTTGTCAAGGTAGTCGTCCTTTATCCACACGACATAGCCTCTACTCCTGCTGAAATTGTGGTCACGGATCTTGACCATTCCTGATGCAACGATTGCGGACGGAAGGTTGTACCCGCTTCCCTTCAGCATCGAAGGCCAGAAGATACAGTGATGGTATACGATATCTTGCCCAATGAAATGCACCAGTCTGCCGTCACCTGGTTTCCAGTACCTCTCCCACGCAGATGGATCACCCTTCTTCTTTGCCCACTGTTCGGTACTCGATATGTAGTGGATGGGGGCATCAACCCAGACATAGATTGTCAGGCTTGGGTCATCTGGGTACTTTATACCCCATTCAAGGTCGCGCGTGATGTTCCAGTCTTTGAGACCCTCATTCAGCCACCCTAGGGCGTAGT
>CAYPUO010000659.1:0-2508 GCA_964413775.1 uncultured archaeon | reverse complement strand
TTTGCATACCCCATTCCGAAAGCAGATGACCTTGAGAAACTGGCTGGGGCCGAAGAGATATCAGAACCGGAAAGGAATATAGAGGATGTTATTGACATTATTCACGAAAGAGCAGGCGAAGATGAAGGCGGCATCGGATTCTGACCGGAGGAGAGAGGCGAAACTGAGAACGAACTAAGAGTTACCTGTTCTCCATTTAATCAGATCCGCACATGCCTCCTGCCTTCGGCACCCGTAGTAGGTATAGTCTGGACAGGATATACATGGCGAGCTCATGTGGGCGTTCATCCGAGGGATTGCCTCAGACTTTCTGAGAGTGTCTTCCCGTCTTGTCCTTCGAACACTCTCTGCAACCGCGGCCGGCTGCTTGCTCTCGGGCCGCTCAGGACCTAACGCCTTCAGCTGTGATGGTTCTATTGCATCGTGCCCCAATGCTTGAAGGACCAAGGCAAGCTCAGACCAGAAGACCGTAGGAGCAGGATTCAGAGTCACTGCTCGTCTGAGAGCGCGCTCAGCCTCCTTGAGCCGATTCTGCTTTCTCAGCACACACCCTAGAAGAAACCATGAGTGTGAGTCGTTCGGGAACGTTGAAAGGCGAAGCCGAAGGTTTTGCTCCTGTGCAGCCTCGATCGTCCTCTCTTGTGGAGTCTGGCCAACAATAGGGTCATGTGTGTCTTTATTTCCCTGCAAGCAAATGTCCTCCCGGCAAGCGCTGCAGAACCATTCATCTGCACAACAAGTGTGCCAATAACCCAATATATACAATTAGGGTGCTCACCAAGAACCGACCCTAATACGCGCCATATCACCCAGGAAGCAGGAAGACCTCATCATTCTCCCGGACCCGCTCATCGACCTTGATCGCTATCTCCTGTTTTGGACCCGCTTGAGCAATACTCTTCCTATCCACCTGCATAGAGTCAATCCTCTGTTCAAAGTTCGTTGAATTACCACTAATCAGAATTCGGCTCCCAACCTTCACGCTTTCTGACAGCTTGATTGCTGCCACTCCTATCTTTCCAAAATAGCGAGTCACCACTCCAATCTGCTTCATGTCACTCATATCAAATACCAAAGTAGCTTTTACACACACTCCCTCAAAAGTGCTATGGCGTGAGAAGCAGAGTTTCATGTCCTGCTGATTTCACCCAGCACAAGACAAGCTGCATTATAAAGCAAAGCCCATGCTCCGATGGTCCCATCGGAGTCATCGGCAGTACACCGGAGAAGAAGTCCCCTTCCATTTAGATCGTACTCAGCTGTCCAACCAGCCATGGCTGCTATGGTGAACAGATAGTGACACTCTTCTTCCGATTGCGCAGCTATCCCAATGTGGGGCTTCCAGAGCGCGTCGAGTATCAGACTCTGATGGCCAACTCCGTTGCACACCTCATAGGGGACAATCCCGAGCTCACTCATTCGCTGGACAATACTACTGATAGCTGTACCTGCTTCGTTTCCTTGTGCGCACAAGTCTTGGTCTATTACATCCGACATTCATTCACATCCCATTCTCGATTTCAACGCCCATCTTGCAATACTGACATGGAGGATTAGAAAGTATATCGCTCTTCGAAAACACCGCAAAGGTGACTTTCCAGCGGTATTTTAAGGCATCATAAACGTTTATAGCATGGAAACGACTTGCATGACCGTTTCCACAACGGTTTCGGTCACCATAAAGCTGACTTGCGAGGAAATTGAGCTGGGATGTGCAACGACTATCATGTTTCAGTGCGGATTCTGGAGTGGAGGCATGTCAGCCGGACTGATGACCTAAAAGGCGACACGAACAGGCAAGTTCGTCGGACAGGACTATGATTATGTCAATCTAATGGCCTGAAGAACGCGAGGAAGTTTCTAATGAGCTGAACATAATCTCCAGGTATAATGATATGATGATTCGCCAGTGATCTCCTCAAGAAATAGCTAACATCTGCTTCCAGTTTCACCAGCACTTGTTTCCTGCAAGTGTTCTCCTCCTCCAGATTTCCTTGAACGTGACGCTTGACAACCCAGTATCTAGATAGATAATCACCTTGGACTTTGAATACGGTAACAGGCTGGTTGTCGATGCAACCCCGAATTCCGACACTCCGACCAGTCTCGAAATGGGTCGTCAAGTCATAGCTGCTTGTGAGCGAAGTGGCGATAGTGCAATGCGAGAAGGTGACCGTCCCTGCATTTTCGTCAACATCGGTCACATTGGCCATAAAGCTAGGAAGCCCAGTCAGGGCGTTCGCGAGCAACATAGAGAATGTTGCGGGTAGGTCGCCCTCGCATCCTGCACTCAATCCTGTTTGGCCATTAACATAGCTAAGTGCAACACAGCCTGTCACAGAGATCTTAGGATAGAAGTCAAAGCATTGAACTGTGACCGAATCGCGATGCTCTTGCTTGACATAATCCATTAACAGAACGGCGATGCGTGCAGCCTTCTGCACTTCCTCTTCCGTAATAGATGATTTTGATGCATTTGAAACGAGTGCATTACATATGGCATCGGAC
>CAYPUO010000658.1:0-2514 GCA_964413775.1 uncultured archaeon | reverse complement strand
CTTGTGTGGTTCCTCTACTCGCCCCTATTCATTCTCTGCATGACTATTGTTTTGACTACAGGACCTGCAATGATTCTCCTGCAAACTCAAGGAGTAAGAACCCAACACCAGACCCGCCCAAGTCGACAAATGCCAATTTCTCGAACCCTACCATGGGTCGAGGCTCTTCTAGATTATTGATTGTTCAGGAGTTATTGAAATAAGCTTCGATGAATTTAAATACCGAATACCGTTTACCAAATGTGGCACTTTGTGCTAATGTGCTAGGAACGGGATTTGTATAACGAAACAGAATCACAGCAAAGTCATATTATTCAGTATGGCGATTCTATCACTGCTTCTTGTCATGCAATACCTTCCATTGGTATCTGCAATAAGTGGCAGCGATACGCCTGCCTATTCCTATGAGTATGAAGGCACTGGAGGCCTCTTGGGAGATAAGTGGGCAGATGCGATAGCTTCAACAGGAGTCTGTAAGACATATGCCTACATCTATGCGACAAACTGTATTGCATATGCAGGTGTTTATGCACATTACGTATCCTCAGGTAGCTATCGATGGTCCGTAGAGGCCGATGTGGATCTCACTGCGTATACTCAGAATGTTGGACTGTGGTCACAATCATGGGTGATTATCTATATTGATCTCCTAGACTCCAACTACAATCGAATCACCGCTGAGATTGTATGGAGTGAAATAACGTATAACGATCAGAATGTCGATCTCTCTTTTGAGCAGCCGATAACAGTCTCCCATGCATTCTCTACCTACTACAACAACGTGAGATACTTCGGAGTTAGACTCTATATCTCTGCCTTTAGTGGTGCAACAATCTGTCAAGACGCCTATCATACTTCAAGCAGCTACCCGGCATATCTTCAAGTATCTCAGATTCGGTGGTCTAGCTACTAGCTCAATCTAGACCCCCCTTTTTTCTTACGAATCGTTTAAGAGAGTGCTATCTACTTACAAGGTGAGAGAGTTTCGTTGGAAATGCGGAGAATTATTTCTATCAAGAATATGACCAAGACCTACAATGAAGTGCGAGCTCTAGATAACTTATCGTTGAATCTAGAACGAGGAATATCCGGGTTGATTGGGCCCAATGGGGCTGGAAAGACAACACTGATGAAGATACTAGTCGGGCTTCTTCATCCGGACTCAGGCAGTGGAGAGGTTCTAGGATATGATATAGCAGGTGATTCGCTGGAGATACGTCGAGAACTAGGAGTACTACATGAACGCCCTGTCTTTCCAAAAAACATGACTCCCCTCTCATATCTTGAGCATGTCAGGCATTTATACCCTGATAGTAGGGATCCCCATGAACTCCTCTCTCTTGTTGGCATTGCCTCAGTAGAACGTCGCAAAATCGGCACGCTATCAAGAGGCATGTTCCAGCGACTTGGAATAGCCCAAGCATTGATAGGATCTCCAAGACTCCTCATCCTTGATGAACCTACGGCTAATATCGATGTGGATGGCCGAGAGGCGATTCTTCAGCTACTGTTGACAATACATGACAAACAGGGTGTTTCAATCCTCGTTTCGTCGCATGTGCTGTCAGAACTAGAAAAGGTCTGTCATCAGGTAGCATTCATCCAGAAAGGCAGAATAATTGAAGCCGGCAGGGTTCAGGAGGTCATTTCAGCGTACACGGCAAGTATGTACAGAATCATCACATCCCATCCAAGGAAAATACTTGAAGAGGTGTCAGCTCACCCACTCATAAAATCGGCCTCTGTTTCGGGAGCAAGCTCGATTCTGATTAAAGTTGATTCCTCCAATATCGAAGAAGTCCGGTTGGTTATTATGAATATCGCTAGAGCAGCAGGTGTCGAGGTATATGCTATTAGCGAGTCGAAGGATTTGCAGGATGCGTACAAGGAGATAATGGAAAATGAGTAAACGGCTACGTGAATACTGGTCACTGCTTCGATTTGAGTGGGTTACGCACTATCAGTTCCCGGTGATTGAAGGAATCTTCGCTGCCTTTCTGGGAGTTGCACTATTCTTCACAACAGACTTGCCTGGCACAGAGCCCGGGATTTCAATGACATCGATATCTTCTTGGAACGGGGAGCTATTTCAATACTATATCAACTATGGCCTAAACATAACGACATCGGTGACTGCTGTGATCTTTACTGTATTTGCATACCTATCCGTTGGTGTGATATCGATAGTGATAGCATTCAACTTTGGGAGGGCTGTCGAAGATGGATTCACCCAGACTTGCCTTTCATACCCTATTGGTAGAAAAGCTTACATCTCTGCGAAAGTCACTATCCTGTTTACTACCCTTATAGCATCCTCGCTCATCTCTGTGATAAGTAGTATAAGTATCTTCATTCCAGGACCCAAGCCATATGACTCGATGGCTTTGTATTTCATCTCTTATTGGTTATTCATTCTGTTAATAGTATCAAGCACCACCCTAATTGCGGTAGTCATGAAGGACGCACCCTCCCCACTGATAGGAGGCCTTGGAATCGGGACTGGCCTGCTCTTAC
>CAYPUO010000657.1:0-2514 GCA_964413775.1 uncultured archaeon | reverse complement strand
GTCGGGAACGATTCTCCTCCAAAAACAAAACTGAACCTGGTTGAGGTCCTTGCTCTTCAAAGAGATGCCAAAGCAATCTGCAGTGAGTTGGGCATCGACAGGCTTTCGTATAAGACGTGCATTACTGGGCCATTGGAGCTGGCTCTAAATCTCCAGAGGATGGCGCACTTTCCTCGAACATACAATGAACGCCTTGTGGAATACTTTACAGAGGTCGTTGAGACCTACGTGAAGAGTTCAATACAGAGGTCTAATTACTTTCAACCGGCAGTAATAACAATGGATGAGCCTGCCTTTGGACTTGAGGGATTTGGCGATTTCTTTTCTGATAGTTCGGCTGACTCTAATCTGGAGCACTTGCTCCATTGTTGGAATGATATTTACAGAAGCGTTCCCTCAGACTGCTATAGGGGCATACATCTGCATGCATCTCCTTTCGAGTATGCGTTCCATGCAGACTGGAATCTACTAGAGGCACATGTGGGAGTATATGTGAAGCGCCAGTGGCTAGAGGACTATGATAAATTCATCCGAGCTGCAATTGTAAGGACAGATGGCCCAACAATAGATGATGGTGTAGACATAAAGGCCGCATGGCAAGAGATACTCTCCGGGAACTATGGGAACTATATCCAGTCCAGAGAGGAAATGGAAGAGCATCTTCGTGACAGTCTAAATCGTTATGGTGTCGGGCGAATACCTTTTGCAGGCCCCGAATGTGGTTTTGGGACCTGGGATTGGAAACATGGATCTCTCATGGCAGCTGAAACACTGGAGCGAATGAAGCAAGTTATACAGAAGGCAAGTATGGACTAGCAGAGAAGAGAACTTCATTGAAGTATTGTCGTTCTACAGATTTCCATCGAGCACTCCACTTCCCCCTCAGCTGTTAGATACCCCTCCATTCTCTTAGTGCAAGAATAGATAGGTCGAAATCTATAAGAATATCAAAAACAACAACCTAACGACTATTTTGTCGAGTAGAGCGTGATTGTCATGAGGGTTACTCTGTCGATGCCGCATAGAGTAAAACTGATATCTGTTCAGCTTGGTATTATTGTGATGAGGGATGTAATATGGAGCGGAGCGAAGTCTTGCTCACAGCTGACAATGCAGCTATGAGTCATTATCAACGAAATGTATACCTTGGATTTGTATCCTGTATTCCTGACAAGATTATGCCAACATCTCTATACAGGAAGTATTTCATTCCACCCGTGCCTGCCGATGGAAGAGGTAATGCACTGCAGGCAACACTCTCACTACGGGCTGTCGAATCAATTCTTCTAAACGGTGGTTTTAGCCGCAAGGAAGTTTCAGTCATACGACCTGACTTCCTAGAGAAGAGAGTAAACGAGTGGACTGGAATCATAGGACTCTCAAGTCATGACCCTCTTGGACTTGGCCCTGCTACAACTACTTGGGCTACGATATTTGGTGGGACCCCTCATAACCGACTGGAGTTTTTACTGTTTATGAAACGGGTCAAGAGGCTCAAAGAGCATTTCAGGTTCAAGGTCGTCCTAGGAGGATCTGGAGCTTGGCAGCTCGTGGAGAACAGACTCTATTCTAAGCTTGGCATTGACTATCTCTTTCTCGGTGAGGCAGAGTATAATGCAGGTAGTCTTTTCCATTCGATCCTGAATGATGCATTTGAAGGGGATCCAGTTGTCAAAGGGCGTCCGACCAGACTAGAGGATATACCTCCAATCCAAGGCCCCACTAATTGGGGTCTAGTCGAAACATCACGGGGCTGCGGAAGAGGGTGCCTGTACTGTGCGCCTACAACTTCAGGGAAACTAAGAAGCATCCCTATAGAAACTATCATCGAGAGTGCAAGGGTGAACTTGAACGACCGACTAAATACACAGAAGGTAATTGTCCTCCATTCAGATGACTTTCTGCGGTATGGCTCTGAGACCAGCGATTACAGAGTCAATCCATCCGCGATTTTCGAGTTATTCGATCGGCTATTTGAGATGGGCGCGAGGAATGTTTCCTTCACGCATGGTACTTTTGCCAACATTGTTGCTGATGAGCCTTTTATTCAGGAGTTCACTAGATACTCACTTGACCATGGTGTTTCTATACTCGGATGTCAACCGGGTCTGGAAACAGGCAGCACTCGGCTCATGTCTTCAATGATGGCTGGTAAGGCCAAACCCTTCTCTCCTGAGGAGTGGCCCTGGATAGTCAGGAAGGCAATGCGCATTCTTGATGAAAACGATTGGCATGTTGTTTCTACTCTCATCATGGGGCTTCCGGGTGAGAGCAGGGAGGACATTATGGACACATACCGATTGATTAGCAGCTTGGACAAGTATGCATCATTATACATTCCACTCTTCTTTGTCCCAATGAGGATGACGAGGCTATCTGATAGGAGACGGTTCATATCAGATCAGATGACAAAGGAACACTGGCTGCTCTTGGAGAGTTGTTGGAGACACAACCTCAGGAATATTTATGCTCTCTATCGAGGGTACGATAGATATAGCCCGCCCTTCTTGAGGG
>CAYPUO010000656.1:0-2521 GCA_964413775.1 uncultured archaeon | reverse complement strand
CCTCTGGGATGGGCTGAGTGTATAAAGATTACTCGAAGACTCCCACGACACTATTGAAAATGAAAAACCTTGGAATCTAGCCAATTGGAAGCTCAAGTCAAATTGATTCAGTAGACTTCTCGCGGACTGTGACTTAGCCTCTCGGGTAGCTGACCACCTTCACCTAGGACCTCAAGCTCAAGTCCACGACCCGCTCGACCGCCAGACCTCAATAAGAATCCTGCCTTGGTAATCCCTCGAGCTTGGCGCTCAGCAGCGCGTTTCGTAATCATCGAAACGCCAGAAGGTACTGTCATGAGAAGTTTCTTCTGACCCTCATCTATAGCTAGCAGAATTGCGGTATCTGCAGAGGTCCTCGTTGTCTCTTGAAACTGGGACGAGCCAGCATTAAACTCGAGATAGATAGCCATCGCAACAACTCCTAATGGGTTCTTGAAGATGATATGCATGACGCTTATAATAAAATCTTGCGCGTCTATCCTCTTCCTTTCCTAGCCATGCAGTAAGTGTGCTGTGTTACAGTTGGGGCATACCACTGCGTCTTCATAAAATGCAGGGACTGGCAATGGGGCACCACAGTTCTGACACTTGAGTTCTTTGAGCTTGCCCCGTTCATCAGGACTGATGTCCAGTTTGAAGACCTGTTCAGCGACATCATTAATCCCTTTTCCGATTTTCTGGGCAGCTCGTGCAACAGAGCTTGTTTCAGCATCAGTTAGCGAACCAAGTCCCACGGCCTTGAAGAAGGTCTCGATTGCCTTTCCAATCATATTAATGAAAGAACCTACTTTGCGTCCACGCTTCCAGGAGGCGATATCGACTATGTGTACCTCAATCAGCTCAGGGTCTGGATGACCTGGTATCTCATAGCCCTTTGACCAAGAAGTCAGTCGATCTCTTGTAGGAGAGAGCTGATGCCCGCAGCTAGGACACTGCAATTGGTACTCCTTCAAGAATAGCCCTTTCCGGGTTGCCTTCTCGCCACGTTCGTACCAACACCGTTTGTGAGCGACCTGCCCACACTCAGGGCATCGGAATAGATAATACCGTTCGGGTTTGTGTTTGACAGACCTACCGGTTGTGTTTGGGACGTACGCGAGATCACTCTGATTGTATTCCAGCAAATCTCGCCCGCAAATAAAACAGGTCTTATCCTTGAAATTGTCCATTCTATCCGGTGTCAGCTTCACTTCGAGTACCTCTCATCTGAAAGGAATCAAGAACTTTTAAGGTATTTTGATTCTGGTGTGAATTCTTCTCTCCACATGCTACAATTGTTGAGGCCATTGATGAGTGTTAATCAATGCATCTACTGCATCGAGATCCAAGTTCTCAGGCCGATTTTGAGCTAACCGAAGGTCTAAGAAGCATGGAAAAACAATAACAAGAGGTTTGTATGAGTAAGAATAACAAGTAGAGCCTTATTTCAAAGCGGAGGAAAAAGCTTGTTTGAGATAATCGAGGAGCCTGACTATGGAGGAGCTCTATCGAGGACCATGGTCTACATAGCGGTCTCAGGGGAACCCAGTGACAATTCGAACAGCCTGTCAGAAAAAGGCAAGCAACAGGTCTTCGAACTGGCTCGGTCAAGACTCATTGCTGCACCAAGTAAGGTCTATAGTGATTCGTCTGATGCTTGCAAAAACTCGGCTGAGATCATAGCAAAGGAGCTCTTCACAGGCAGTTCTAGAAAGGACTGTCTCTCCGAAGTCAACCTTGGAACAAAACATCTTGATGAAGACTTTCTCAAGAGTGAGCTCACAAAGATGTGGGAAGACTTGTCATACGCACCCAAAAGTGGCGAGAGCCTAACCAAGTCCCAAGAGAGAGTATCGAAGTGCATTAGTGTGATTGCCAAGACGCACCCTGAATCATCAATCGGCATTGTACTCTCACCGATAGTTGCATCACTCTTCTATAGGCTGGTAGTTGGGGGAAAACCTACAATCGAGGACTGGCTTTATTCATCCTTTGCATCCTGTACGACGTATGAATACTCAAAGAATGGGTGGTCTCTCGTAATGCCGCCGGAGAGTAGCTTTCTGTCAGAACCGTCAAATGTAATTGACACTCTGCCAAAAGGAGTCTTTTAAAAAAAGGGAGCGAGGGGAGATATTGCCTCTCCCCTTTCCTGAACTAGCGACGCCTGCGAACCAATACACAGACCATGACTGCTACAATAGCAAGACCGGCTACCATTAACAACGTGGGGTCTAGCGGCCCTCCGTTAGGTATTGTAGGCGTAGATGTTGGGCCCGTTGTGCCTGTCGAGGTTGTCGTGGTGGTCGTGGACTGCGGTGTCACAGTCTGCTGGGCGTTTGTATACGATACGAAGACTGGATCTACTCTAATCTCCTGGCCGCCCCAATGAGTGTACCCTGCTGTCATGAAGAGCATCGATGCGTCAACATTCCACTGGGTTATGCTCTGACCGCTACTTGACTGGTACATCAAGCTGAAGGCACCAATTGGAGCCGTAGACGAGCCTGACATGTACTGTACGGAGTATGCAGGGTCATCC
>CAYPUO010000655.1:0-2525 GCA_964413775.1 uncultured archaeon | reverse complement strand
ATCCTAGACTGGGCCATTTACAAGAAGCCGAAGTTCAGCGGATTCCTTACTGGTGCTGTCGCTGGTCTCGCAACCATAACCCCATGTGCTGGCTATGTTGCTCCGAGTTCCTCAATGATTATAGGCATCCTTGCCGGAATCGTCTGCTTCTCAGCCATCACTTTCAAGAATCGTCGAAAGTGGGATGATGCTCTGGATGTATGGGGCGTCCACGGAGTCGGTGGGACTCTTGGTGTAATAAGCCTTGGAATCTTCGCATCTACCGCAGTCAACGCTGGCGGAGCTAATGGTCTCATATTTGGCGGACTAGGGTTCTTCTCCGTACAGCTTCTTGCCATAGTGATTGCTGTTATCTGGGCATTCGTGTTCACCTATGTCATGCTCTTCCTTATCAACTTCGTAACACCTGTCCGTGTTAGCGATGTTGTTGAGAGCTCTCTCGATGAGGGACAGCTCGGCGAACAGGCATATCTGGACTGAGTCTAGAAATCTTGGGGATTGCTTAATCCCCAACTCTCTTTTATTCAGCCTGAGTCTTCGGATTCACCATCTGAAGCCTCATACTGGAGGTCTACTTCTGTCATTGCTTGCTCTCGATGGCCCTTCGCAATGTATGCACCGAGTACAAGTTCAATTGCCATGACTAGAATGAATGGGAAAACTGCATTACTTGTCAATATCCCTGCAAGTCCATTCAGATAATCAAAGATGTTCAAGTTACCAGTGGTTGTATTTCCCGAAGTGGTGGACATACCTGAGGTTGTTGACGTAGTTAGCACATTCCGGAAGGGATAGTGTTCGTTTGCGACCAATATCACGTGATCCGGATTATTCTCGCTAATGACAAATGGCCCTGAGGTCACCAGACTCGCATCTCCAACACTAGGATTCCAATTGAGGATATTATCCTGCGTCATATTCATCATAATGTGCTTCGGAAAGACTGGGATATACGGCATCGAGTAGAGGTACCAATATGATTCAGCATCAAATTCGACAACAACTGACGACGGCGACCTTGCATAAGCAGCAGTCATGTTGGCGACTGATGTGTGGTAGGTGAGTGAGTCGAAGTCATGCATCATGGTCAGTGTAAATGCAATATCATCGGCGGTCAATGGGTATCCATCTGACCACTCGAATCCGCTTCTAATTTGAAACACGAACCTCACATGCCCCTCAGGAACACTGCTACTATCTTGATGTGTTTCAGCAGTATATGAGTCAGCAAGCCAAGGAACGATCTCTCCATCGGGTCCTCTTACGAAAAGAGTGTCATATTGTTCACTCAGTACGGACCTGGTGGTCTCAGATGATGCGACCAGTAAATTGAGGGTATCAGGACCGAGTGCTATGCTCCGCCTGAACGCCCCCCCATACAAGCCATTCTCGCCTTCTATCAGATGCACCTTGTAGTTGGCCCACCAGCCCCACCATCCACTCAATGTCTGATTGACGAAGCCAGTGAAGGAATCGGTCCGATACGCACTGAGCACCGTCTTCTCATACGCAACAATAAACGGGCACTCATACAGAAGAATCTCTTGCATCTTCTTTGCGGCTTGGGCAACAACCTCATAATCCGGTGAATGGATTAGGTCTTCTCGATAGGAGTCATAGGTTGAGTTACGGAAGTTGGCAGGATTCCAAAACGGTTCATCTGCATATTCTGACCAGAATTCATATGCCAGCCAGTCCAAGTCATAATCGGGAGGTGTCCTTTCCATGAAGAAAATATCGTAGTCTCCGTGGAAGTATAGCCTGTCATAAGTGTCGAAGTAAGGCGGTCGGTATTCTGATGCAATTGCGAGCTCTGCGAATGTGGAATTCAGCGTCAGACATGTCTGCTTTTGCAGACCGGATCCCACCAGGTCCTCTATTCGGACGGTGAAGGGTGAGCCATCAGGTGCTTGGCGAAGGCCGGTTGTTCCGTTTATAGCAAATCCCGCATCGTCGAGCATCTGGTTTGCTTTCTGGATTTCCCCCGAGTAGTAATTCATGTTAGCGTGCCCTTCTATCGATAGAGCACTGGTCGCTGAGACCACAGAATCTTGTGGTGTCGCGAATCCATTCCAGATGTGGTCAGCCATATAGTTCTTGTCAAGAGCAAAGGCTATGGCCCGCCTGAACTGCGTGATGTTGAAAGGATACTTGGCTGTGTTGACTATGAAACAGCCATACCTATTTGTGGGCGTCTTGACTACGTCGATGAGTTGGTTTTGAACCAGTGTCTGGTAGCGATTGTAGTCTACTGTACCGCCGACAAAATCAATCTGGTTATTCTCTAGGGCAAGGATTTCATTTCCTTGCGCCATTATGTGGTACGTGAGTGTGTTAATATACGGTCCTTCTGTCAAGTCAGTTGTCGTCTGGGCGGCAACAAATGTAGGAATGAACTGCATTAATAGCAACATTGTGACTATTGATAGACAGATTCCTCCGTTTGACGCTTCACTCATAACACGCAGGCCTTCGTTTATATGCCGACCCACATAGCGCACGACAGGGCAATATTATCCATATGC
>CAYPUO010000654.1:0-2526 GCA_964413775.1 uncultured archaeon | reverse complement strand
CACTCCTTTGATGAGTGTCAAGGCTTGTCTAGGTTCTCACAAGCTGTTACAAACCATCCACACTATGCAGAGCACATCTCTAAAGCATGTATACGACAGCCACCTGTTATGTGCCCTTTAGTAAAGGGTAAATACGGGTCAATTGGGTTTTTTCGAATCAACGAAGCAGTTGTAGTTACTCAAGGATTGATGAAGAAGGGTCAATGATGAGTATCCCGCCGTAAGTATCGATGCTGGACTCGGCTCCCATCTGGCCAATCTACTTCCTTAACCCTTTCTACGGAATTTGCAGCAACGAAGGTGACACATTGGTCAACACTGTGGAAGTAAGCGGACTAGTAAAGAGATTCAACGGACTTACTGCTGTTGACAACATCTCCTTTTCTGTTGAAAAGGGTGAGATCTTCGGGCTTCTTGGCCCAAATGGCGCAGGAAAGACAACAACCGTGAAGATCCTCATAACTCTGTTAAAGCCCACAAACGGTAAGGTGATGGTTGCAGGGTATGATGCATTGTCACAGCCAAATGAAGTCAGGAGCCGAATTGGCTACGTTCCACAGGAATCTGCTCTCGACGCACGTCTGACCGCAAGAGAGAACCTCGAGCTCTTCGCCAAACTCTATAGTGTACCCAAGAAGGATATTGAGCCCAGAATCCTCCAAGTACTGAAACTTGTAGAGCTGGAATCAAGGAGGAACGACCTAGTCGCACACTTTAGTGGAGGAATGAAACGAAGGCTAGAGATTGCAAGAGGGCTGCTTTCCACTCCTGAAGTACTATTCCTCGATGAACCCACTGCAGGTCTTGACCCGCAGACTCGTCGTGTTGTCTGGGACTTCATTCACAAGCTCCAGCATGAGTGGGGCCTTACAATTCTCGCAACCACCCACTATCTAGAAGAGGCAGAACATGAGATGGGTCGAGTCGCCATTATCGACAAGGGTAAGATAATGACGATGGGCAAACCGGACGACCTGAAAGCTGCCTATGGTCGAGACCTAATAGATCTTACAATCAATATCAGTGGTGAAGGCTTCAAGGACGATAGGCTGCTTGTAGTGCTCTCTGAATTGGGTCTCGGCAGTGACATATCAGTGCATGGTGAAAACATCAAGGTTGCTGCAGCGAATGGAAAGAAGGCGCTCCCACTCATTATTCACAAGATTGAGTCAATCGGACTGGAGATAGACTCGATATCTGTGAGAAGCCCGACTCTCGATGATGTCTTTATCAAGTACACAGGGCGAGGAATACGGGAAGAGGACGGTGCTGGAGAAACAAAGAAAGAGGCAGCCAGGATGATTGGCAGAATGAGGAGTAGGATCTGAGATGGTCTTAGGCGGAACACGTGCAATATGGAGGCGCGAGATGCGAAAGTGGCGACGAAGCAAGGTCCAGTTAATCAGTTCACTACTTCTGCCGCTGCTATTGTTGGTAACGATTGGAAATGCATATTCTGGAACATTTACTGGCGTCAAAATTGCTGTGATTAACCTCGACCAAGAGACTCCTGCGCAAGTCTACGTTGACGTGCTCGAGAACTCATCCACTGTTTCAGTGGTAGCCACTAATATCACTCAGCAGGAGGGACTGAAAATGATTGACGAGGGAGAGATTGCGGGCTTTATCCTCATACCTGCAAACTTCAGTATGAGTCTGCTGCCTTATCCGCTTGGTGTGACACCGGACGAGTCTACGAAGATCAACGTCACCGTTGATAATAGTGACGAAATGGTCTCACAGGCTCTTCAAGGGGTGGCAGCACAGGCTCTGAATGAGACATTTCATGATTCACGAGTTGCAACATGGTTCACTAATAAAACGCATGTGTCATTTAGTGTAGGACAGTCCTATGTAAACAATATCGATAGGTATTCCACAGGTTTTCAGTTTATTGACTTTCTTGCGCCCGGTATCTTCGCAATGACAATTCTCTTCACATCCCTCTTCGCTGCAGGAATGCCTGTCATACTTGACCGAGAGATTGGGTATTTTGATATGCTGCTGTCCACCCCGGTACGGCGTATCGATTTGGTCCTCGGGTTTACGCTCGCAGGTGTAACAAAGGTTGTGGCCCAAGCAAGCTTTGTTCTTGTCGTTTGTGTAGTGATGGGCGTACATATAGCTCTGACTTTCTTGTCTCTGGTCTACATCTATGTGCTTGCCATTCTACTTGCACTTGGTTTTGTTGGTGTTTCGATAGCATTGAGTGTAAAGATTGAACTGACCGCATTTCAGTTTGTCAATGGAATCATAAACTTCCCTGTATTCTTTCTATCCGGCGCATTCTACCCTGTAGCATCTCTGCCTCTCTGGCTACGAAATGTTGTATACTTGAATCCATTGACCTACGCGGTCGACGGTCTAAGAGCGGTCATGATCAAGGGCACAAGTCTCTTGATGGTCATGCCTGACCTTGCATTTGTAGGGCTGTTTGCAATCCTGACACAAATCCTTGGAAATCTGGCGCTGTACCTTGCATTTTCAGGTCGGAAGATCCGCAGGTCAAAGGACTGAGACCAAGCC
>CAYPUO010000653.1:0-2527 GCA_964413775.1 uncultured archaeon | reverse complement strand
CTCTATGACTGGACAGACGTGAACCAAGATGCGATGCCCAACCTGTACAACGCATCTAGTGCATCTCCCGGACAAGGCAATGAGTTGGCACGTCTGACAAGTGCTCAAGACGCAAGTAATGTCAATGAGATGCAGTACGCAGTTGCTGGCCCTGTCCTCGGTTCGCAACTCAATGGAAACATGACCCTCGTGATCCACGATTCGGTCTTTGATACGAACATGACGGCTGCAGGTCATCAGTTCACCTGTACAGTGATTTTCTGGGCGCCTGACTTTGTCGACGGGAGTCTCATTACCTTTGCTGACAATGGACTTGATACTTCAGCATCACTAAACATCACTCTGAATGTTCCAAGCAATGCTGAAACCGGTATCCACGATGGTGAAGTGACTCTTGTGAATGGATCCAGTATTCTGACCATCCCATACTCGTACGACGTAGTTGCCAACGTAACTGTCGCCAAAGATACAGCACAGACAATCGTCGATGGTTGGGGTACAACCCTCAGTCCATATGACAACGCGGCATGGGGCTGCATGGACTCTGACCCAGGCACTTGGGACTTCAGGAGCTACGTAATCACTCTTGACAACACGTCTGCCAACTATCTTGGTCTCCGTGTGATCTGGCCGAATACCGGCGATAACATGAGTGTGGATATCTATAACTCAGCCATGGTCCCAATAGCGAGTGGTGTCGGAGAAACGGCTACCACTACTGCCGTGATTGCCCAAGTGCCCGGCAATGGTACCTACTACGTGATGATGCATCCGACTGCTCTCAACGCATCAGTTTCGGGACCGGTGAACTTTACCATTCAAGCGATGTGGTATGAGTCTCTCACGACTCGACCAGTGATCTTGTCTGAGAAGTCCAACGACCGTGCTGGCGTGAGAGATGTGGTTGATGGTGACACCCTCTGGGGAGACCATGTTGTACTGAATGCGACATTCCCAGCATTCAACCTGCCCGCGATGCCTGAGTTTGAGCCGACAACCACACGTCTTGGGTTCTTGTCTGGCCTCTATTACCAACACACAGGGAACGAGGTCATTCCAGACAGCTCTTATAACCCATACACAGGTGCCCCGCTTGACCTGACACAGTTCGCATTCGAATATGTTCCAGGTATCAAGGCTGGTGACACCGTTAGTGTCACATGCGCGTTCACGAATGGGGATAGCGACATCTTTGCCTATTGGGCAAGTAGCGATAACTCCACATGGACATATGCAAATGACCTGATGCAGAACGATATGGCAACGAGTGCTAATCCGGAAACTGCCACATTCGTCGCAGGCCAGTCAGGAACTCTGGTGTTTGCCATCTTCGACTATTCCGTTGATGCAGGACAGTACACGTTGACTGTCGATACCCGTGTTGGTGTCTACGCAACAGCATCTAGCCCACAGGTAAACTACGATACCTACAATCTTGGAAAGAACGGTACCTACGCCGTCCAGGTATATGTTGGAACGGAAACCAACCTTCACTTCACCATTGAGTACTCCAACATCACCTTCGACAACTACTTCAAGCCATACATGCACAGTCTTGATGTCAGTGGCTCTGGAGCAATCAAGACCCTCACTTGGACTTATAGTGACCTCAACGCTAAGGACAACCATACGTTCCAGGTGTACATCTCAGGTGATAATGGTGAGACCTATCAGCTCATCGCGACAGGCATAACGAACACGACCTATCAATGGGACTCGACTGGTTTCACTCAGAAGAACTACAAGACCATGGTGAAGGTGACGGACAGCTACGGTCTTACAGACCAAATGGAATCTGCGGCATTTGTCGCAGGTACCGTAGCTGTAACATCGTCAACCACATCTTTGCCTCCGTCAACAACAAGTACTCCACCCGTGAATACTTCGTACCTCCTGTGGATTGGGCTCCTAGGTGGCATTGGTGTTGGTGTGGTTGTGGTCTTGATCATGTTCCTGGTCAAGAGAAGGTAGCAATCTAGTATAATGGGGACGCAAGTCCCCTACTCCTTTCTTTTTCTTACTCCACCATTCCGGGAAAAGACTATGTCGCAACATGTGGGAACGCAGGCAGAGAAATACTCAAGCTATAGCTCCTCTGGTTGGTAGAAGTCAAGTGAGCCTTTTCATACTCAGTAGATACACCGAGGATAGCGACTTGTTTCTAGCGCTGCTGGCGATCAATTGGTGAATGATCTACGGTTGACTGCAATTGCCTGCCGTTCGATCCTGCTTCTTTCGTTCGGTGCTGAGGTAACTAAATCCACGGTGTAGTAACCCGCGCAGTTGTATCATAGCAGAATGTCCTCAATACTCGCTTTCCATTCGCTACTGCATGCATCCTTGCATTTTTTGAGCATTTCTCTTGCCTGGGTCGTTCCAACAGTCTTGGCATATAGCTCCGTTATTTCTACTGAGTAGAGTTCAAGTGCCTCTGCTATCCTATCCAAGTCCCTCGGGGTAACGGTTGTTTCAAAGTCAACTGCCACTCTTTCATTGTACTCCAGTGTTATGCGTGCAGCCCACGCAT
>CAYPUO010000652.1:0-2532 GCA_964413775.1 uncultured archaeon | reverse complement strand
AGCTCATATAGCCTCCTTCTGACCTTTGCGCCTTGTAATATAGGTCTATCTTTTCCAGAACACATCCTCAGAGTCTTAGTCATTGCCCAGTTACTTTCGGGCATCTCTCTCCATGACGTGGCAGTTCGATGATTCGCACTCTAGTATATGGTAAGTCCCTTAGCCTTTCTGTATCCCATAATGGTGGGACTATACAAAGGGTGGCAGATATGTCAACTGCTCAGATGCAATCTACGCAACTTGAACTAGGAGACACTATGCATTCTAACAGCATTACTGTCTTCAGTCCGCCAGGCATCACAGTGGAGACCGCAAAGTACCCAATCCTAATGTCTGGGGTACTTGGTGCGACTCAGCCAACTGAGTTCCTCTCCATCTATGACCACCCCACTGCCTGGAGGCGTCTCGACCGGGAGGCAATTCTTTCCATGCGTAGGAACTTGTTCAGGTTTCTTTTCCCTGCGGATGCTAGAACTCTAGTCCCGAAATTCGCGATTGAGTCCCTGCAGCAAATTGCTCTTTCCGTTAGTCCCGTCGCCCTTGGCGTGGAGTCCTCCACCCTACCTCCACGCCAACTTCACTCCATGCCCGGGGAACTCCCCTCGGGCTCCGATGTCCGTATTAGCTCGTTGGAGATACTCTCTGAACCTGAGATCAGCAGGGTCGCACAGAGAATATCAGAGAAGGACATCCCTGCCGCAGATGCCATTTGTCAGCTCTTAGACTACGACTATCCACTAGAGCAGGTTGCCAGAATGCTATCGGTGGGTCTCTTGGGCAGACATGGCCACAGAAAACTTGTTCCAACTCGGAATTCTTTCAAGATTGTAATCGACGCGCTCATCGACAAGGCAATCCTGGACCTATCGGAATGCCCTCCTCTATCAGGCGTGAGTATCAGCAAGTCACAGCTCTTTGGAGACACATTTCATGTCGTGTCGATGCCAGGGGAGCCGCGTGTAGACTACATCAGAATGGAAGTGTTACAAAATCGGGTCACTCAGAGCTATAGCTATGAGAGTACACATTATGGATCATCGGATGCAAAAGCCGCAATGTTTGGTGCGCACGCAAGATTTCCGATATACCAAGACATGTTGAAGAAGAGAGAGGCATGCCACACTTTTGTGTTCCATTTGAATCGAGATTCCAGGAACGATGTTCTCGGGCCTTGGATCGTTCGTGCTGGAATTGAGGAAGCACTCTGCAACGAGAGCATAGAACTTGACTCAACTGCAAACCTCCAGACCATTTTGGAAGCACTCCTATATCCTGACCTTGCAGCATGGGTAAACGGCACTCCACTAATGAAACGCCTTGGTTTCGATTCGTCTACAGCTCTCGAGAGATACGCATAAAAAGAAGGCAAGGGGGAAGCTGGTCCCCCAAAGTACAATCTAGACTCTTTCTTTCGCTTCCTTCCGCGAAACGCCCTTGTAGAGCAGAGCTATTCCTAGAATCGAAAGCATGCTTCCTGAAACTAGACCTCCGGCTTCTAACATCTGAATGCCGAATAAGCCAAGTGCGAGGCTAATAAGCCCAACCCCAATGAGCAAGAGAATGAGGCCAAATCCAACACCCGCGGCCCGAAAGGCCATGGAACGCGGATACTTGCTCTCAATGACATAGCCAGTTGCTGCCGCTACAGATGCCTTGTACTTGCTCTTGCCATATCTGTATTCCAACTCCCAGACAGGCACATGGATTAGGAAGGTCTCTCCGACGTCAATGTTGTCATTGCGGGATTCAATCTTGTCCACTTCCGTTAGAATGAGCTGCGTCTGGAGGTCCATTGCTCGCTGCTTCGCCATGCTGCGAGCCTGTTCTTCAGATACTTGACTATGGAGGACTTGTCCATCATACTCCTCAGCATGAGCATGGCTAAAGTACTCTTTTGCTCGAGTGGGAATCGGATGATTCTGGACATCAGGATCAATGTCTTTGACCGCAGGAATCTTCACTTCATGCCTGCGAGTAAACCGGCCTGACTCGGGTTTCCAGAAGAAGTCAATTCGTTTGTATGCTCCTCTGCGCTGAGGCCACTCATCGTAGAAGTTAGCATCCTTTCCCAGCCCGTTATATGTCGAATCTGCATCCACTCGGCTAATCCAGAAAGGATACCAGACCTGCTTCTGCCCAGTGAACTTGGAAGCAACCGCAAGGTCGCCTGGTGCACCAAGCTGCTTAGAACACCAGTCAAGCAAGGTTGTTTCAGCGTCGCTCTGGCCGAAGTGCACACGAATCATATAATGGTCTTTGAACTTAGCACCCTCAATTGTCTGTGCAGTACCACAGTAGGGGCAGACAAGAAGAACATCTCCGGGACCTGCCTCGAAATCTGCATCACAAAAAGCACATCTTGCCATTTCAATCACCCCTTCTTCTCCCGCTGGGTCATCAGCAGCACCCTAAAGCCAAAGAACGCCATTGCGATACCAATCACCGCAGCAAATCCCCCGCCAAGCAAGTAGACATACTCATTTTCGAGAGGCAATGCGTTCCAGAATATCTGCGAACCAATACCAGCAAGAG
>CAYPUO010000651.1:0-2547 GCA_964413775.1 uncultured archaeon | reverse complement strand
ATGGTAGAGGTTACAGAACACCTCTGATTCCTAAAACCTCTCAAGCGGTGAGGCTATGGTGAGGAACAAATCACCGAGTCTCTCGCTTGTCATTCTTTTTACTCGGGGACAAGGAGGTTTCTCTACAGGTATCGAGCTAAAGTGAGAGAGAAGATCAGGCCAAGGTATTATAGGAAACCCAGAGTGTTCGCGCACGATGTGGACAAATACTCGGAACACGTGTTCCAAGTCCTCTTGCCTACTCAAGAGAGATTTACAGGGAAGAGCTCATTAGCTGGTCAAGGGGAGTGATCCGTGCAACCGATTCCAGCAAGAGAAGAGAGGTGTGAGAATGACCAATCCGGCCAAGGACATTGATGACTACCTAGCATCAGTGTCTGAAGGGCCACGAAACATCCTAGGACAACTGCGAGAGGTAATCAAGGAGGCTGCGCCCATGGCCGTCGAAAGAATCAGCTACCAGGTCCCCACATTCTTCTACAACGGTCCACTTGTTGCGTTCTCCGTGTCTGCAAAGCGACGCGTGTGGAAGAAACATTATAGCTTTCATTTGATGAGCCCATCTCTCATGAGCTCAATAAAGGACGAGATAAAACCATACGAAACCACAACCGCAACTATCCACTTCCCTGTTAATGACACCCTCCCAGTTGCGCTGGTCAAGAAACCGGTCCGAGCAAGAATGGAAGAGAATAAACTGCGTGCCAGCACCAAGAAGAAGATGACAAAGGTCAGCTAGTCGTGGAATCGCGCATCATGGGACTATGGCTAGTCCTCCCACACAGTGTGGTGTAGTGTTACGTCCTACTGGTTTGGTCCAATATGGGCCCACGCTCTTTACATACTTCTAGCCAGCAGAAAGAAAGCACAGGCGCAATCCCAGTAAGATTGGACCTTGACAATTCAAGCTCGATGTTGAGGATTCATAGCCGATTGCTAAGAGAGTACTTCTTTGTTCCTGTATCTAGTACTAGCAGTGATACATAATGATGAAAAACATGCACCAACACACATTTTCAGTAGAACTGAACTCCAGGAGTAGTCTTGTCCTAGATATTCCCAGAGGGACTGATACTCCGGTCCTAATCGAGGGAACACTTGGAGAAGCTGTTCAGGCGCATTTCGTTGAAGACGCAATCCTTGAAGTGTCAGGGCCGCAAGGCATCCTACGGATTGACCTCTCAAGAGAGGAATGGGACCATCTTTGTCAAAGGGGGACTGCAGACAATGAATAGGCCTAATGACACAATAGACACATCTGAAAGGCTCTCCTTTTCTGCGGTGGAGAAGGAAATCAGGAAGAAGACATTCGGGCTCATCAGTACCGTCGATCCAGTCGGACGTCCCCACACCACAGGGATTCTCTTTGGGATGTCCCCTCCGGACTCTCCTGTGCTTTTCTATATCGTCACAAGCAAGAACGCTGCCAAGGTGCGGTATATCAGGAGAAATCCGAATGTCACACTCACTGTCACATTTCTGCACCACTGGTTGAGGTTTGTCCCTGACAGCACTGTGATGTTTAGGGGCACAGCCGACCTTGTGTCCCTTGACGATGAGGGATTCAGAGCAGCATTCTCACAAAAACGGATGTTGAGAATGAATCTGCAGGTGGACTCTGATGTCTTGAAGGACTCGACTGTGATCCGGATAATGCCCGACAGGACTGCTTACTGCTATGGCGTGGGAGTCGGCATCAACGAGCTCAGGAAGGACCCCACATCAGCAAGGTACAAGGTGATTATTCCCAAGGGACGCCTAGGAATGCTACACTCTCTGCCTGCTCAAAACGGGAATAGGGACTCACTCATCAGGACGAAGATATAGAATGGAAGAGTGGCAGAGTATCATACAGGATGCACCAACTCATGACATAGGGCGTCTAGTGGCCGCGAAGAGCTGGATTAAGAGAAACCCAGTAGCCGCATTCATGGGCTTGGCATATGCTCTCTCGTGGCTCATAGCAATGCCGCTAATCCTAACATACTGGCATATAGTACCTCTTGACACCAACTTCGCACTCCACTACCTCGTCCCCTTTGGTTCTCTCCTGTCAGCTCTCATCATCTCCTATGTAGCAGGCGGCAGGACAGGGGTCCGAGAGATCCTTGGGCGCATGTCCAAGTGGGGGGTCCGACGGGTGTGGATTGCAGTTGCAGTCTTTTCAGTCTGGATACTGTACCTGAGTGCCGGCGCAATCAGCGTTCTCTCGGGGGCTCCATGGCCGGGCCTTGAGATATATGGTAGTGTCAGGTACATGCCATACCTTACCGTTGCAGGAGCTTGGCTGTTCTGGGTGTTCACCTTTGGGATAGGTGAGGAAACAGGCTGGCGCGGGTTCCTTCTCCCACGTCTTCAGTCACGCTTCCGTGCCCTAGCGTCCGCAATGATAGTCAGCATCATCTGGGCAGGGTGGCACACGCCAATGTTCCTGTACAATGAGAACTTCATGGCTATGGGAACAGTCGGAACGGCTTTCTGGGTGATTGGTCTGATGTTCGGCTCGACATGGCTGACTTGGCTCTACAACAGCAGCAAAGGGAGTGC
>CAYPUO010000650.1:0-2551 GCA_964413775.1 uncultured archaeon | reverse complement strand
TACTCTGTTCTTGAGTCCACTTCTTGGCATCTTTCCTGTTGTCGACATAAACGAACCTGTCGCTAGCAGAGATGACCCATAGGACATCTCCTTTCTTGTAGATGGTGCCTTTGATGAATGGCCTTGCGTGAAACCTTCTTGGACCCATACCGGTAACAGTTCGAACCTCGCCAAATCCATCATTTATCGTTGATATAGCTGTGACCTCTTTTCCCACGAGGTGTCTGGGCGTGATGTTGAATCCCGATTCAATAAACACCCTGCCTAACACACCACGTACTGAGTAAACAACCACTGCAATACTCAAGAAATGCAAGGCCAGTTTGATGAAGAAAGAGACCTCTATCCCGGGATAGTAGATGATTGTACCCAGAAAGCCAAAGCTAACAAGCGAAGTCCCAATCGTCACACCAAATGGGGTATTCTGAGAGAACTCAAAGAATCCAGAATGCGAATCAACATCGGCCTCGTGGGCAATGTCTACTTCATGACCGATATCATGGTCAATGTCATGACCGATATCATGGTCAATGTCATGACCGATATCATGGCCTGTGTCATGAAGAGCGAAGACTCGTCCGAGGATAAACATTCCAAATGTGTAGAATAGGCCAGCTATCAGAACTCCTATTGAGATATTCCGCATAATGTCAGCTATTACGACGAGGTCCTGCATGTCGTTCACTACACCCCTACTTCAAACTACGGTGAATGTGTTACTGTGCCTATTTTGGTGTGAAAACAAATAAACTCTAATGTTTGTTTCTCCGATTGAGTATTATCAGCGTGAAATTTCATGCTTCCTGTAGTGTTCCAAATAGACTACGGCGCCTACCAACAGCACAGCTGCCGCTGATGTTGCAGTCAATGCGACTAAAGAGGCCCCTGAGTTTCCAGTTGTCTGTTCATATATCGCGAGAGTGAGGCTATACTGCCCGTTTTCATTTACTGTTCTTCCGACCAGATACATCACGTCGTTGTCTGCAATATACGCTCGCCGATAGTTGGGCACATCAGCTGAAGTGAAGGTTTCTCTACCAAAAGAAACAGAGTAGTTCTCTGCTTGTAGGCCTTCCTTATTCATAACTACAATGAAAGACGACTGGTGGATGCTATATGTCGTATAGAGTGCGTAGATTAGACCAGACGTGCTGTCGGTTACCCAGGATATATAGAAAAGCTCTCTCCAACTGGGACTGTAATGCATTTGCTGGTTGAATGACCATCGTTGATTTCCCTGCTCGTCTATGTAGCTAACATTAGTGCTGTCAAGGGCGGATGAAACAAAGACACTCGCGCCATCGGAAAGGACATAGAGCGATCTGTCAATGTAGGTTGAGATGACAGACATGTTGAGCGTCCACAGTACATCTCCTTGAGAACTCCATTTGATGATCTGCCCTGGTGAAACGGTAAACACATCTCCGCTTTCATCAGTCTGTATTGAGTTCACGGGCCCGTAGGCACCACCACCGAATTCCTTTTCCCATAAGATTGTTCCATCAGGCAGCGCTTTCAGGAGAGTGTTTACTCGATTGGAGCCAGAGAAGTCATAGGTTGCAATGTATAGATTTCCGTCGGAACTTGCAGCCATGCCGCCCAGATTTACATTATCTGTTAAGTTCAGACTAGCTGAATAGGAAGGGGTGTAATTTTCTCCCAACTTGTCAATCACTATTCTCAGTCCAGAATAGATGTGGGAGCTACCCAAGAGAAAGACCCCCGCTGAGGTTGCCGTGACTCTGTTCCAGTACACCGAGTCTGTTGTATTCAGGGTTCTTCTCCACAAGATTTCACCCTTCGAGTTAACCAGTGTAAGGGCATCTCCTTGCAGGAAGTTGTTATAGTGCTGATGACTCAGGACATACAGACTTCCATCTCTTGACATGCACGAATCCACGAAATTGTCTGAATCACTTTGCCTCCAAGTGTTGTTGAAGGACGTTGTGCGAACGTGAGGCAAATCGGAATTCTTGCTGTAGAGTGCGTTGAGATGTATCTCCATTGTAGTGACCTGAACCGAGCCCGTATAGTTCGTCCACGGGTGAGTACCTTGGTCCTCTAAGAACAATGCTGAGGGGATCAAAGCAACGGCAAGTTGGACTTGGCTGCTCGGGGATTGAATAAGTGAATTAAACGCGTCATGGAAATCACTCGGATATATCATCACTGAATAATGCCAATCGCCCTGCGGCCAGTAGACCGTACCAACTTGGCGCTTTTGAATCGCATCTCCAATTAACCAGATTTGAATCGAAAACATGTCTTGGCGTATGTCGGTCTTAAATGACCCTGTTACATTGATCTGCAGGTAAGCGCTCATGTTTAGAGCAATTGGCTGTACAGTGTGATTCCAGCTGAGGTTCTCTGCAAAATAGGCATATTCCATGCACTGCGGCTGATATCCAGAGGTATTGTACTGCAGCTCAACTCCAGCAGTGTGTGTCCAATTAAGAATAGCCACCCCTGATGACACTGACTCGATTTCTTGCGAACAGGTGAACTCACCGGACGGACCTGCAGTGCAGAGAGAGAGAGGTCCGGCCAGTGT
>CAYPUO010000649.1:0-2552 GCA_964413775.1 uncultured archaeon | reverse complement strand
CCTATTTCACCAACGTTGGTGAAGGCGGCTCTGTTGATGCCATTATTAACGCAATCCTAGCCGCTCATGCTCGCGGCGTAACAGTCAGGGTGATCACAGAAGACACCTACGACTATGCACAGGTAGAGAGTATATTCATTCAGCATAACATACCCATCGCGTTGCAGGATACCCGATGGTTCACTGCCGAACACAATAAGGGGATAATCGTTGATGGGCGCATTGTTCTCGTCAGTAGCATAAACTACAGCGATGGAAGCATTGAAGAGAATAGAGAGGCAGGAGTGATAATCCAGAATGATGCGATTGCGCAGTGGTATCAGCAGGTCTATGACTTTGACTGGGGCATGGCTGACTTTGATGCAATGGATAGTGTTAATGTCTACTGGGAGCCAAATATCCCGACGAGTACATCAGAGATTAACGTGACAGTGTTTGCTCATATGCTTAATAGATCAGCCAATGTTGATGGTGTTGAACTTGATGTCAAGATAAACGAGGGTTCATGGACTAATACCTCAATCATTGACAACATCTACTTGTCTGTGGAATCGGAAATGGAGAATTACTTCTATGTCATTTCTCCTCAAGCTGACATGATGAATATCACAGTTGTTGGCCGCGTACTGGTCGGTTCCACATGGCATACTGGAGTTCCAATGGTAATCCGCGTTAGAAACTCGATTGCCACTCCCACGACCACAACATCCACTTCTACTACAACTGAAACAACCCCAACAACTACAACAGGGACTACAACCGTGGATCCACTAGCTCAATTCCTTGCTGACTTTGGCATCTGGATTGCAGTTATAGTGATTGGCATTGTCTGCGGCGGCGGAGGCACGGTTGCGTATAAGAAGGGCATGCTGTCTGGATCTTCTAAAAAGCGCAAGAAATCAAGCAAATCTAAATCAAGGAAATAGTCTGTCAATGGTCAGGTGGCCTACGGCCATCTGCCCCCTCTCATTTCTAAGTGCCCCCTAGGCCATCTCGTCTACGGAATTCTCTGCCATCTCAGCGAACTTTATACAGCTCTCGGCATCTCTGATTTCCCCTCTCTTCCTATGGAGGGTTGCAGCAATGCGATATGCGCGGGCAACTTCGGTCCACTTAGCCTGAGCGTCTAGGCAAAGTGCAAGGGCTTTCCACGTTTCTGGATTCTCCGAATCATACTTGAGGGACTCGTTGAATGCATCAATTGCATCCTGAATCTTCATGAGGCTTTCAAGTGCTCTCCCCTTTTTTGAGTAAAGGCCTGCGCTCGTAGGTACGTGGTTGAGTCCTGTTTCGGCGGCCTTCAGTGCCTCCTCAAAAGAGCCTATGCTGAGGAATGCCTCTGCCTTATTCAAATGAGCATTTTCGTCATCGGGCTTAATATCGAGAGCAATTTCAAACACTATTAGCGCTTCTGACTGCTCACCAATATGAATGTGAGCCAGCCCCATCTCATTCATGACATCAACTGCATCCGGTCTGATTTGAAGTGCTTTCTGAAACTGAAGGATGGCTTTCTTGGTTTCACCCTTTTGACGTAGTAGTCTTGCACTAGCAATAAGCTCCTCGAAAGCCTGGCCACCCGATGACATGACTGGTTGTCTGGACTAAAAGGTATTAATGGTATTGATGACAGACGGCTGACTAGAATTCTGCACACCCCAAGGGTTTTAACGTGGTCGCTTAAGAAAATGCGTCATTGAGAAGAGGCGAATTCCATGGTCAAGGATACTAACTACGACGAACCTGACGATCACACTGAAGATGAATGGACATCTTCTCCCGATGAAGTGGAGGAAGACCTCAAAGCGCTCAATCTTCCTAGGAGATCCTATGAACCGATTATTACTGTGCCATTCATCGAGGATCCATGGCCAAAGACAGTCTTCATTCTCATGTTGATAGGATTTGTACTCACTCTCCTCACGCCTCCTGCCCTTTGGTCGCAATGGAACTACTACCTCTTGCTTACCTATGGACTGATTGTCCTAGTTTCAGCTGCTTCTGTATTCTCTATCAAAGTCTGGAAAGCCCCTACAGGGTCCAGATTAAGATACGGTGGGTTTGCAAACCTATTTGTGGTACTTGCCTGTGCTGTGGCCGGCCTACTCGATGCATTTGTGACAATAACAACGGGCACTCCAATCCTATCAGTAAGTGACACGCCCATACTTGTCCTGGCCTTTGTAATTGTTATTTTCAGTCTCTACACACTCTGGCTCATTCAGAGGACCTTTGCAGCAGAAGAGCCTAAGAGGTGAAGGCTGATAGGCATGGCTCAAGAACGTCGCTCTCTTGAAGAGCTGATGACGCTCGTCAGGAATTTTGTTCATGAGCGTGACTGGGATGGCTTTCAGAAGCCAGCTTCTCTTGCCATGTCAGCGGCAATAGAGATTGGTGAGCTGCTTGAGAGGTTCCAGTGGCTTACACACGATGAGATCTGTGAACTACGGACATCTCTTCAGTACCGTGAGAGCGTTGGAGAGGAGATTGCCGATGTCCTAATCTATCTGCTAAGACTTGCAGATACCATGGGAATCAGCCCGACACATGCA
>CAYPUO010000648.1:0-2552 GCA_964413775.1 uncultured archaeon | reverse complement strand
GAGGGGGGAGTTTCGTAATGAGGGCATATAACGAAAAACTAGCCCACGAGCCCGTCATGGCTATGCTTCTCAACTCCCACTCTACACTAATCATTACGAGCACGACCTTATTAAATCAATCTAGATGGACAGAGAAACTACCAGTGACGCTATTCGTGGAGTCTTGCATCCTGAGCCACTGGTTCCCATAGATGATGCTGATCTGACTCATCGGTTACTATTACTACGTTCTTCCTTGTCGTGACCCTTGCAGAAGGAGAACGGGTCATTGAGCGGAACAAGGAAAGTATTATATCTGTCCGTGCTGCTATCGTGAATGGGGCGTGTCTGTCATGGTCGTGAGAGGACATGATAGAAAGGATAAAGGAGTATTTCGCCCCTGAGAATCAGACTGAGATCCCGGGATACCTTTTCAGAGATCTGTACGTCTGTCTTTTCTTGCTGCTGTTAATTGGTTTTTCAGGGTCAGGATTCATTGACCCCTCGACTCCCATCTGGTTGATCCTCTGCTTCATTGGATTTGACGTTGGAGTCCTTGTGCGCCTTTTTCTCACTATCGAGGACTTCGTGTGGGAGCTCTGGCACATGACGCTCGATGAAGCGCTATCCGTCGGCCTAGAGCCTATTCGTAGCCGCATCGAAGAGAGTGTGGTCCTGAGAAGCATCCGCAGAGCAGTCTGGCGGAGATGGCACGGGAGGAGCACACAGTCATGTCGGCGATGCGGAGAAGGATGGTGAGAGCTCTTTCAAGTACGCTCTCGTACTTGACCCCCATTTCCCTGAGGCGCACAAGTCCCCTGAAACCCTATATAGGGCATAGGGGAGAAACATCAGAAATATCTTAGATTGAATGGTTAACTCTAGCAGCCAAGTCTTTGGATATACTAACTGTAATGAAGATGGGTCAATAGAACGGCAGGAAATCGAGTGGAAATCGGTGAATTGCATTAGAATCAATAAGGGATGTGTAAGAATATGATAGAAATACAAAACCCTACAGAAGGCTCTTTATTTCGTTTAACCATCTAAAACGTATTGAGTCGTCTTTTCTCCACTCCGATGTTTCAATAAGCTTTTTGTACTTGTCATGGATTCCTCCTATTTCCTGTATTCGCTCCTCAGATTTCTCTAGAAACTTCTTAAGATCCTCTTGAGAATCCGTCCAGCGGGCCTCTTCACATTCCTTGTCAAGCAGAAATCTATCTCCCCTGAGTCTATCAGAACTGAAACGTGGCTTGAGATGGAAATGGAAGTGTTCGGTTCCGTCACATTGGCTTAGCAGGTAGACTTTCTCAACATTATTTCCATTCACTGAAAGCTTCTCTTTTATCTGTCGGGAGAAACACTGTACTCCCACAATGAACTGAATAAGCAAGTCAGAATCAAGTTTCGGGTCTGTTATATCCTTGATGTGATCATGATTCTCCAACAAGACCTTGGGTGTCTTGAGAATAACAAGAAGATGACCAAACATAGCTGGTTCTAAGGGAAAAACCACATAGTACTTATCCTCCGGATTATTGCGGATGACTCGATTCTTGAACCTCATTTCTGAGAGTTTGCATTGATCCTTGTCAAAGTCTGGATTCCTTTCATAGTCGCATAAGAAGCACATTATACTTTCATCCCTCCAAAAGAATAACCATAAACAGGTTGTATTAAATGGATTCATTACGTAGAATAGGGAAACATTGCATGGAATATTAGAGATTCTCCAATAATTGAGGGTAATTCAGCAAGCAGGGAGAAAGCTAGAATGGATAAAACAGAAGCGCAGTCCAAGCTCGACGAGTTTGTTGATAGCGCAAAATCAGTTTTCGAAAGATGTGGCAAGTACTTCCTCTACAGTTTTAACATATGGATGTTCTTTCAGGATTTGTCAATAAGCGAGCATCTTCCAAATCAGACTGTATACAATCGAACATACTATTACCCAGCAAGAGGGCTTCTTGAGGGTCTTGAAAGAGTTTTTTCAACAATCGAAATTGATTGCCTGCGGTCAATTCTATCCATACCTGATGAAAGATCGGACTTCGAATGTGAAAATCCTATTAGTCTTTTGTTGGCAATGAATTTGTGGAGCGCATGTAATGCAGTGTGCAACCAAAACATCTCACAAACGAATTATAAAAAGCCCAATTGGAACTACTCATTCATTTATCAGTCAGACACTAATTACAATGAATATCTATCACAGATTTCTATCGATTCTGAATACAACCAATGGTATAGTTGGATGGTAAGAAATATTCTAAAAAATGACGAATGGAACGAGAGAGTGAATAATGACCTTTCAAGATTGGACATTGATTCTGACACTTTGCAGACAGTCATTGAAGTTCTTGAATCAGTTGCCATACATTGGCACGAAGGTCATATTAATGACCGATTCTTGCTCTCTCTTGAGGATATAGAATCATATATCGCTACAAAACATCAGCATCTCTATGACTGCATTAATGCACTCATATGGAAACCGTTTTGGGAGCTGGATAAGTACCCTCTCATAAAAGTAGAAACTGATAGGTATCTGTTTCCATACTGGTATGTTC
>CAYPUO010000647.1:0-2562 GCA_964413775.1 uncultured archaeon | reverse complement strand
TCATTACGAAACTCCCCCCTCCTACCACGATTTCCCACGGACCCGTCACCTCATGCGCTCGGTCATCAGAGTACATACTGGACAGGAATCCGAGCTAAGTCTTCCGCATCTATAGTGCAGAGAGTATTGATCACTCGTCCTGTGTAAAAAGAATAATAACTTGGTGTGAATAATCCAAACATGTGTCTGGTCGGAAGGAACTAAGGATAGCCGTTAGTCAAGCTGAGCTAATGGAGTATTTGACTAGGTGTCCAGAGAAGATACTGAAGAAATCAAAAATCATCCGCCATGAATTTCGCACTCCAGTCGGGGAACTTGATGGATTGCTTCTGGATGCGTCCAACAATCTATGGATTCTTGAAGTCAAGAAGGAATTCGGCTACCAAGAGCTAGATCATATGCTCCAGGTTTATGAATGGTTTAAGAAGAATATAGAAACTCTATCAAGAGGAGAGCTCATATTCACTCCTGGGAAGAACAAACGCAGGATAGGTATAATCGTCATATCTCAGAAGTTTAATCCTCAAATACAACGAGTATCGAAATATCTGAAGATTCCTCTTCTTCTGAAGACATATTCTGGTAATCTCGAAGGTGGAAAGAAGAGAATATGCATAGAGGAGTTTCAATCCGAATCAAAACCACCACCAATTGATGTTGCTCTTCTTATCATGACTTACAAACTGGAAACCCAGAACATTGAGCCCTCCCTAGAGAAAATAGGACTTCAACTCAGAGGAATATACTCTCCAAATGATTTGTATGATGCAGCTATTCGGCTCTCAGACAGTGGAATCGTCTATGTTGGAATGACACGAGATAATGAGTACGGCATAAGTCTGAGATCTGAGTCTGTTGATTTAGCAAAGGAATCCTATGCAAGCTACTGGGAACGATTGCAAGGTGCAATGGAAAGAGTAAGAGGCGGGTTTCGGTGAGAAGAGCAATTATCAATAGAATCGTAAATGAAGCTCTTAGTGAGCTTTGTGGTGATGTGGATTCTATTGACACTGCGAAGTCGATTAATCTGCATGCTGGCACTCTTCTAGCGTATACTCAAAGGTCAATCCCTAACTATACCGACCATGGTGTACTTCATACAGTCAATGTTATTCATAACTTGTCGCAGATACTTGAGGAATACGAGTACAACTTCAATGAAGAAGATAGACTTCTTCTAGGAGTAGCTGCAGTTGTACATGATTTCGGATGTATTGTCGATAGAGAAGGACACGCAGAGAGATCCGCAGCTATCCTAGAACTGAATAATCTTAGAATCGTTCGAGACTTGCTAGGTCAGGAGGCATTCAGATATCTTCAGACTATTGTTCGTGCTCATGCTAGCGATTTTGACTTACAACGATTGATAGATAATCAGAATCCTAATAATAGATTAGCTCTGCTTTGTTGTGTCTTCAGAATAGCTGATGAGTGTGATCATTCCTCAGAAAGAGTTAGCAAACTCGTCTTTGATATATACAAGGACCTGGGGCTGTTGGATGCAAAGCAAGAACAGATATGGAAGGGGCATCTTGCTATTGAGAAGATCGAAATCAATGGTCCTAAAATCGTTGTTCATGTCTGTGACACAGAAAATGAAATCTCGTGGCTGTCAAAAGTTGGAGAGGAAATCGGTAAATGCAATTCTGTTCTCGGTCAGTGCGGATTTCAAGAATTCTACGTGGAAACTCGGATAGTCCAGAATTTCACGGAATTCTGTTCTACAGCCGCAGACGATGATATCACTGAAAAACCCGTCTGAGTTTCCGTGAGTGTTTTCTCCGCGCTGCAACTTCCCCTTCGGAAAGGCAACAGGTAACTGAACTATTCCAATGAATTAGGCCATTTAATGAAAGAAAGAACCATTGGAATCAGCTTATCAAAAATGAAACAGTGAAGGCGCTCCTAGATTTTTCCCATCGTCACTTCCACTGGGGTTGAGAAACCATGTTCAAAGTGCCCTATTCCGAAGCTAATTTGAGATACGAGGGTGCCTTTAGGACATCCTACATTCATCGACATGAGAGATAGAGTAAAACGAACTGATAACAATAGCAGCGCGACAAGAGAATGTGCCGCAAGGGTGTTTCAAATGCCAAAATACTGAGTCATTGCACTCTATGAATCGAGGCATCGTGAGGCGTTGATATTGCATGGAAATGTGACTTAATGCATAGTACTATAGCGGTTGGCTAGATGGACCTATGATTATCTCAAACAATTGTAAGAAACACAAGCAGCATACAGCGAAGAAACAGCTAACGAGTTGTGTTGGATGGAGGGGGTCCTCTATTCTGACTGCGTTGGTTCTAACGCAAACAAAGGAAACGCTCCTATTGACGATAAGCATGAAGCTCTTGCAATGCGAAAAGAAACGCAGCAAGTTCTGACACGTTTCTTGTTCCGGGGGCTTAGGAAAGCAAAGGGCAGAATCGAATCTAGGACGTGTGTTTTACAATGCAGTTCTCATACTGGCCTTTTGAGATGAACAAACCAACCATACTAATTCGCTTCTTCCACTGTACTGGGTCCGGGTATTCGACATGTTTGCCAATGGTGATG
>CAYPUO010000646.1:0-2565 GCA_964413775.1 uncultured archaeon | reverse complement strand
CGAACAGCATCCCTGGACGTTGATGTCCAAGTCTGTCTAGGTTTCGGGGAACGGTCACACGTGAGAATGAAGAAGATTTCCGAACCCAAGAACCTTATCGTAATCATTCCCCACCATAAGGAATTGGCACTAGGAACACTGCGTTCCATTTTGCGGCAAGCAGGAATCGCATATGACGACTTTGTATCCTCGTGGGATAAGTAGCGGAAACGGAAAAAGGTGAGAGGAGTTAGCAGTCATGTCACCATCAACTCATCAAATGTCGGATTACTTCATGGATGTGACCCGTTCATAGACGGTTTCTCACATGATTGTACAGGCAGCCATGAACAGCGCGAGCTCGTTGGGAATTTCGGGAGCAACTGACCTGGAACGGACCTGTAACTTCCCTGGTCCCCGGACTCCCAAGAATGCTATTGAGAGCCTTTGCCAGTCACTGACATGTCCCAGATCCAAGACTGGTTGCCCCCTGTCACCAACCATCTGTAGGTCAGCACCCCACAGCGCTGCATACCATTTGGGTTCTCTCTGATTCCTAATCACCACTGTTGGTCTTGTGTTCAATGCTTCGACAAATGGAGCATCATGCTGCCTCGCATTCCGTCGCTTCTGCCCATCCTTTCCACAGATGCCACGATACGAGTCGACAAAGTAGGTGTGCCCGTCTGCAGTTGGTATTGGAGTGGCACGTTCTCCGTAGCTGCACACCAGCATTGACAGAAATACGGAGGTTTCGAAATATACTCCATTGCTATCGAAGATGGTGAACGCGTTTCGCACGAGCACCATAGTATCCAAGGTTTCTGCATCCCAGATCACAGGGTGCTTCATTATCAGGGCATACGTTTCTTCAATATGGTCAGGCCTAGAGAGCTGATATCCTGTCATTCTTCCGAGTCCTCTGAGCCCTGTCCTGATGGCGGGCATCTCGTGCTCGGAAAGAGTAACTGTGCAAACATTCAGGTTCAAACCTGCCAGATCGCCACTCGGAGGTGTCTTCTCTAGCATGTGTTCTCTCCAGTTCTTGACCCGCTTTGCCACCTTCTGCTTCATTTCTGGTTCTACAGGCACGCCTCTTCAACTCAGCATTGATTCAGAATCACGCAATTGGATCCATCACGTTAATTTCAGGCACACGCTTGAAGGCTTGGTCATGAGTCATCAGACTGCCTATCTCCTCTATTGTCATGGTCGCCAGGATCGAGGCATCACGCCCACCAATTCCAAGATGAGTGAACTCGCTAAGTTTCATTAGGGTCATCTCAACTCCTTCCTCGTCTAGGCCATAGAAAGGCATTCCGAAACTTAGAAAGACTCTTCCTTTCTTGGTACCCTCCAAAGGGCCAATACGTTTGACAAGGTAATGTAGAGTTTCAATGACAATAGTTGCATTAACTCCAGCCTGATTCTTTTTCATGGCTGTTTCCACGGGCCTGATGACCTTATTGTGTTCAGGAAGAGTTACATCGAAATAATATGCCCATATGTTACTGTCTATCAGAATCATGACACTGTCCTCCATATCTCCTTGAGTTGCATCGGATCAACATCGCCTTTCACTGTGATGCAGCCTCTGAGCTCAGCGATAAAATCGCTCAGGTCAACCGTTTTCTCAATCTTCACGCCATTCTTCCCTGCAATAATACGTACACGGGCTTTTGGTTTGAGCCCAGTCTTTTCACGTAGTTCCTTTGGGATTGTCACTCTTCCTCTCTCATCTATCTCATCTGTGCCCATTTAATTACCCACGCCCACTCCCATTCCAACGGTTATCAATCTTGCGACTGCTTGGAATCACGACGAAAAATAAGAAGAATGAGCTGAGGATCGCTCACCACTCAGCTCTTTTCTACCGAATTACTTCATTGACTTGACCCATTCATAGACAGGCTCGCAGAGCTCCTTGATACGCTCCTTCTCCTCGTTCATGGGTCCCGGCTTCCAGCCATCATCAGGCTCGAAGTGCCAGTCGGTCACTGTGCCCTGGCGCTCTTCCTCAGGCTTCCAGACCACCTTCACGGGCATGCCGAACTCTGCATCCCACGGGTCGATCCCGAGCAGCTCATTGGCTATCGCGGTCTTGCAGCCATCGATGACAACGTAGGCGAGCACGAACGGCAACCGCTTCAACGATGAGCGCCCGCTCCACCCAGCAACCGTAAATGTATGAACCGTCCCCTTCTGCGCCAGGCAGAGCCATACAGTTTTTTCGAGGTTGCAATTCAAATTCCAGCAGTTCACCCGTGGCGGGAAGAACTTGTCACCGCACTTCGGACACTTGGTCCCCCAGAACTCGCCGTCGATGAAGCCCTTACCGAGCTTAGAGACCTCTCCGTACTTCCAGTAGTACAGCTGGTCATAGTGCAGGTAGACTTTGAACTGCTCTTCCTCGGTGTCATAGTCGTACCCCATGAAACCGATGCCAGTCTCTTTTGTGTTGCCTCTGAACTTGTCTGGCTTGTTGACATCCCACTTGACTCGCAGGGGGATCTTATGCATTCGATGTTCTGGCATGATTACGGCCTCCTCAGAAAGAAATTCGAGATCCTGGTCCCAGTACCCGCG
>CAYPUO010000645.1:0-2568 GCA_964413775.1 uncultured archaeon | reverse complement strand
GTCCTAGCATTACACCCAACCATAACTGCTGGGGGAATTGACTGGGCTCTTGTTGCCATTGTGGGAGCAGTCGCCGGTGGAGCCGTTGTCTTGGTGGTCGTCATCTACTATTTGAGAAAGCGCCGCACGTAGTTTTGTAGTGGGTCCTGAGCTCCACAGCTCAGGCCTGCTACTCATTCTCTTCGTCTGGCGAAGTATTAAATCCGAATGATTCCTTAGAGGAAAAAGACAATTCCGGTAAAGTAATCGCAAATAGGAAGATAGTGCCATCCACCGGAGCAGAGAGGATATGAGATGGTTTACCGGGAGGAGAAACGATGAAGAACAGATTTCTAGCAATTTTCGCATTAGCAATTCTTGCTATTCAACCACTAGTGGTCATCTCCACTGTTAGGATAACCACGCTCAATACAGATATTCAGACTCAGCACGACTCAGTGCTTAGTCAAAGCCCGGGTACTCGTTTGACCCCGCAACAACACACTGACCATGTGCCAATACATATTGATGGTGACAGTGACTTTAGTCTGCAAGGTTGGCCAGGAGCAGGAACTGCAGGAAGCCCATACGTCATTTCCGCACTGAACATCACGTACGATGCCGGTACAGAGTTGATTTCAATTATGAACGTTAATTCATATTTCGTCATCCGTGACTGCTACCTTGACCAGCAGTCGATGCGATGGGCAGTTAGTCTCGTGAATGTCACAAATGCAAAACTTGAGTACATCACTATAGCTGATTCACCGTCAGGAATCATCTTCAACAATGTGACGGATTCGTCTATATCTCATGCAGACATCAATGCTCAAATTATGGATTCAATATTAATTATGAATTCGTTGGATGTTTCCGTTCAATCCAATGCACTATCAGTTGGCGATCTCTATATCTCTAATAGCATGGGCATCTCAGCCAGTGAGAACCTTGTACAAGATACAGGCATTGGAGTCTATGTCCATCAATCAAACGGTACGTCAATCACCTCAAACACTATCAACCGTGCGACAACATATGGAGTAGAGCTTGATAACAGCAGCCTCTGCAATATCCAGCATAACATTATCAATTCCACAGGTGGAGCGGGGATGTACCTAACGCTCTCTGAAAACACAACTATTTGGAACAATGAAATCATTGATGCTTCCGGCTACGGTATCCAGTTCAATAGTCAGGTATGGATTAGTATCAAGAACAACCTAATCAATGGCACAGCAGGATATCCCGTCTATACAAGCGGTTCCTCAAATGGAGAAATCGTTGGCAACGTAATAGTGGACAACCCGGGTTATGCTTCGGTTGTATTGCAAAGCGTTGTACATAACTTCACCATCACTGATAATGACATCGAGAATGGCTATGGAGGCATATTCACTCAGTCAGGATCGAATGTCGAGGTGTACAGGAATACCATAACGGACATGGTCAACTACTTCATTGCTCTTCAGAGTCTACAAGGCGCGAGTGCCATTAACAATACATGCGACACTGTCACTCAATGGGGTATCTATGTATTTGGATCTCCTCTGACAGATGTCATCGGAAACACATTCAATAATACCGGATACTCGTGTGTCTATTTGGCCTCCAGCAGCAATGTCACTGTTGACAGGAATGTGCTGTATGGAGTCCCAACGGCTGTCGATGTTGAGAGTAGCGCAGTGAACGCGACTGTAACAAATAATCATATCGAGCAAGCAACCAATGGAGTCTATGTCCTTGCTGACAATGCGATAGTTGGTTCTAACACGATTAGTGAAGCCGATACGGGAGTCCAAATTACTGGAGCAGCAGATAACGCGAAAATACTCAACAATGTCATCGACAGTGTGACAACCGGAATCTCCCTAACAAACACGAACATGTCTGTAATAGGCAACAGTATTTCGAATGCTGACATGGGCATCTCTGTCGCCTCAGTCACAAATCCAGTGCTCAAAGATAATACCATTCAATCAGCAACAACGGGAATCTATGTCGCTGGGTCTATGTATGGAGTGTTTGATGGTAACATCATGACAGGATGCAGTCTCTATTTTGAGTCAAATCAGCTCATAGCAAACCTCAACCACACCTTCAGCAATAACGAAGTGAATGCAAAGCCTCTCTTCTATGCACTGAACGAAAGCGGACTCTCACTTGATGGCAGCGCCTATGGTGAAGTAATCTTGGTCAATTGCTCGGATGTCAGTGTCAGCGGAGGGACGTTCTCTTTGGCTACCGCAGCCTTCGAAGTATTCTATTCAGACAGAGTGGACATTTCGAATATCCAAGTGAACGACAACCTCCATCCAGTGGTAGCCTGGGTCTGTGTGAATCTTACCATTACAGACTCGGCATTTCAGGGAGGAGCGATTGACAGTGCGATTAACGCTGACGCAGAGACTGGATTCGTGGCAGAGAATATCACATGTCAGGACCTTCTTGGAAACGGCATATACGTCGGATCATATCAATTTCAAATCAGTGACAGCCAGTTCAAGAATATAGGCGGATCTGGAATACTCGTTCAGAGTAGCGATAGCGGGATAGTTGATAACGTTGAAGTCATCAATGCAACCTATGGAG
>CAYPUO010000644.1:0-2569 GCA_964413775.1 uncultured archaeon | reverse complement strand
GAATTGCAATACAATTCAGCCGTAAAAAGCAGGATTTTGAGAAACTACTTGCTAAGCAGTTAAAGGAAGCTAGTTCTCAAGCGTAAGTTTTATTTTGACGTACAGAACGCTCTGTATGGGAGTAATATTGGAAATCGATGAATCCTTCTGCCTAAGCTTCCCTGTGGTGAAAGGGCATCAAGCGAATAAGGAGTACTATATCACACAATGCACTTTCGATGTTCTATGTCAAATCACATCCTTTGACAGTCAGGGAGTACCTCCGGACATGAGGGCGCAAAGAGTTCTTAACAAGCGAAGAGTCACTGATATTCAGAAATACATCCATGACAATCCCTACACATACGTGTTTTCTGCAATTACGGTTTCGATTGATGAAGTGGCCTCATTCCAACCGGTTATGAAAGATGGATATTCTGGGAATGTAGGTATATTAAAAGTTCCAGCGACTACCAAGTTCATTATCAACGACGGCCAGCATAGATGTGCAGCCATATCAAGAGCAATCGAAGATGATGACAGTTTGAGGCATGAATCTATTCCTTTGGTAATCTTCATAGATTCAGAACTCAAACAATCTCAGCAGATGTTTGCAGATTTGAACAGGTATGCTGTCCGCCCATCAAAATCCTTGAGCATTCTTTATGATAACAGAGATCCCTTGTCGAAAGCAACATTCGAGATAATAGGAGCCACTCCCATCTTTAGGGGGGCAATCGAACTTGAGAAGACATCTCTATCCCGGAGGTCGACCAATCTCTTCACACTCAGTAATGTGTATCAAGCAATGGGTAAGCTGTTGCAGAAAGGTCCGGGTGACCAAATCAGTTCAGCAGAGAAGACCACTGCTCTTGAGTACTGGACTTCATTGGCAGTTATCATTCCTGAGTGGAGGCAGTTCTCGAAACGCGAAATGAAGAGCAGTGTGATGAGAACAGACTGTGTGCATTCTCATGGAGTGGTTCTTGTAGCTCTGGGGATGGCAGGTCACGATCTGTTGGCTGCACACCCCAGCGAATGGCGCCATTATCTTTCTAATTTGAGGTCTGTTGACTGGAGAAGAAGCGCCACCCAATTATGGGAAGGCGTAGCCATGGAAAAAGGGAAAATCAGCAAGGCACATCGGAATGTCAAACTAACAGCAATCAAATTAAAGGAGTTTATGGGGCTCGAGCTAGACGAAAATGAGGTCGCCTACCGTGAAACAACTAGTAGGAAGGTGAATCGAGAGTGACACATGAAGATAATGCGCAGCCACAGTACATAATGGATGATTTTCGGCTAAATGCAGTCTGTGATGAGATTCAGGCTCTATACCTCTCAGATGAGAAACCATGGATTGTAGGATATAGTGGCGGGAAAGACTCCACTACAGCACTGCAGTTTGTATGGACCGCAATTTCAAAGTTACCTGAAAAGAAGAGACAGAAGCCGATCTATGTGATAACTTCTGATACACTTGTTGAAAACCCCGTTGTCCTCTCTCGTATTCATGTATCTGTCGATAAAATGAGAAAAGCCGCCAAAAGCGCCAAGCTCCCGTTTCAAATAGAGATAGTCACCCCTGAGGTAACTCAGTCCTACTGGGTGAATCTCATCGGAAGGGGGTATGCTGCACCAACACGTCAATTTCGATGGTGTACTGACAGACTGAAGATACGCCCTACAAGCAAGTTCATTGAGGAAAAGATAGCATATCACGGCGAAGTCATCATTGTCTTGGGAGTAAGAAAAGGAGAAAGCGCTACACGAGATCAAGTTCTTAGTCTGAGAAAGACCAAGAGAGTGAATCTATACTCTCATACCCACTTTTCTGGGGCGTATGTCTATGCCCCAATCAGTGAATTCTCACTGGACGATGTCTGGGGATATTTGCTGGAACGGGAGTCTCCATGGGGAGATGATAACTATCAGCTCTTTGAAATGTATAGAGATGCACAAGGTGGAGAATGTCCTCTTGTCGTTGACAAGTCAACTCCTCCTTGTGGAAACAGTCGGTTTGGCTGTTGGGTATGCACATTGGTTTCCAGTGATAAGTCGATGGAGAATCTGATCAATTCAGGGGAAGAGTGGATGGATGACCTTCTTGGCATCAGAGATTTCCTATTCGAAACTACTGATCCATCGAAGAAGCATAAGTATCGTGATTATAAGCGAAGAGATGGCCGTGTGTTTCTGAAGACCAATGATCATTCCTCTATAGCAAGAGGCCCCTACACATTTGAGGTGAGTGTGAGAATCCTCAGGGAGGTCTTAGCCATCGAGAAAAAGCTGCGTGATGCACACAAGGACTTCCACACGATAACCGAATCCGAGCTACATGAAATTAGACGGCTGTGGCGTAATGAAAGAAATGATTGGCAGGACACGCTGCCTGAAGTTTATAGGAACATTATGGGAGAGGACCTTGAATGGAGGAAGGAGGACATTGTGACCTTCAGGTCCAAAGATGAAGTATTGCTAGAAAAGATATGTAGTGCCGAGAGTGTACCTCTTGGTCTTGCAAAGAAGTTGATTGACCTCGAAGCTGTGACACAGGGGCTTTCAAGAAGATCTGGGATTATGAAGT
>CAYPUO010000643.1:0-2577 GCA_964413775.1 uncultured archaeon | reverse complement strand
CAGTATGACTGGGTAGGTCCCTCCTTCGATAGTCTTTCCACCCAGATTTTTTAATGCATTCTCTGATGCACTCTTGCCAATCCACTCGGGATCTTTCTCGTTGAGCCTACGGGATATCTGGTATTCGAAACCTGACGTTTGGTCACCATCGCCTTTCACGGTCGGGTAGCAGTACATCATTACTGAGCTCGACTTAGCTTCCTGCGCAATTCCAAGAGAGTTCACCACTGCCCTACTCCCTGAAGATATGCTAAGATCTGCTTCAATGGGCGAGTTGTGATTGGAAAGCGCATACTTGGAGGCGTCCACAGCTCTCACAACTAGATCAGCAGACTCTTCCGGCGTAATGTGAGCGATGTCTGGGTCGAATAGACCGTCCACTGCTGGATATGCTCCACGAAATGAAGGAAGACTGACAAAGTCTGGGTCAGGAATCGAAGCCTTTGCGAGCTTCACAGATTTCTCGGCGGCTTCGAGGTAGTCATCCTCCAGCAGAGTTGTTACATATGCAAATCCAATTCTGTTATCGACGACCGACCTGATTCCAATTCCTGCGTCACGCTTCTCGGTAGCAGACTTAATCGCACTGTTTTCAACTTCAATTGAGAATGATGTTGACGACACCGCGTATGTTTCAGCTTGTTTAGCTCCACAAGCAATTGCGGCCTGCAGAGCCTTTTCAGCAGTGACAAGCAGGTTGTCCAATCTATAACCCTCCGACAGGAACATTTCTAATCCGAGCGTGAGGACCTCCACTCATATCAGGCACCATCTGACCACCCTTTCCACAGCTTCCTGCATCCATTTCAAAGTCATTCGCAACTGCATCTACCTTCATGAGAACCTCAATAATCTGTCCGGCAATAGACACATCACGGACCATTTGACTGACCTCTCCATTCTCGATGAGGTAGCCATGACTTGCTTGGAACATGAACTGCCCTTTTGAGGGCTCTGTATATCCATAATTGAAGCTACAGAGAAGAATACCGTTTCTGGTGTCGCGGATAAGTTCATCAACCTTCCAATCACCGGGCTCCATGAATGTGTTGCTCATCCTTGGGATAGGGGGATACATGAATGATTGAGCTCGAGCGGATCCATTGGCCTTCAACCCCATTCTGCTCGATGTTTCAAGGCTGTGCAGCAAATCGGTGAGAACGCCACTCTTCACCAGTTCTCGTTTGCAGGTTTTTGTCCCTTCCCAATCATACTCAAAACTGCCACGCTCCCCTGCCAATGTAGGGTCATCACTAATGTTGAGATGCTCAGGACCAACTGCGGCACCAATCTTATCCTCAAGCACGGTCGTATGAGCAGGCCAATTATCAGCTTCACATGCATGCCCAAAGGCCTCATGCACCATCACACCATTAAGAACAGGGTCCATTACAACGTCATAGCTTCCACCCTGAGCAGCAACACTTCCAAGCAGCTGAATGGCAAGCTTAGCCGCCTCAGTCCCAATACTCTGCGGGGCAGCTTCTTCTAGTTCTTCGTAGCCACCCCGAGAACCAAACGATTTGAATGCTCGATACCTCTTTGTGCCTTCCTTGGCAGTCGGTGCCGAGATGATTCGAGGGAGAGAATTCTCAAGATGTACTGCAGTTCCCAGTGAATTTGCGATGTATAGTTCAGTCCAAAGATCACCATAGATTGTGTTGGTGCTGGCAACTCTGGTGTCATAATCTCTTGCTTGATCATCAATGTGTTTTGCAAATGCAGTTTTCTCTTCAATACTGACGTCATCAAAAGGAAGCAGCGGTCTGCTCTTCACTGAATCCCTAAAGACAGGACCCTCGATGTCGTATTTCTCTGAAACTCTCTCGCGTGTAGCAAGTGCAAGTTTTGCAACAGACCTGCCAGTTTCACGCATATCAGCCAGTGATAGGTCAGTGACCTGACCAAATGCCCATGCACCATCTATGAAGGCACGGATACCAGCACCCTTTAGGCGTGATGCCATAGAACGCTTTGTCACGCCATCCGATATCTCAATGATAGTTGTTGTTGTGTTCTCAATCCTGACATCGGCAAAAGATACGCCTTCCTCTATCGCGGATTCGATTGCCACCTCAGCTAGGTCTTCCATAGGCATCTCCTTTTGGCCAACCAACTGCAAGTTGAGCTAGATATAACCTATGCGACAAGGACATTTTTTCATGTTGGACTTCAGCAGATGCACTCCTGTCACGAATCGTCTGTGTGTCCTCGGTAATACACACGTTATTCTTGGCTATTTCACTCGTAAGACATGATACTGGAGGTCCTCAGTTGAGAGAAGACTTGATGCAGATGCCCTGTCAAGAATGTGACACGAACAATGCAACAACGCTGTGTGAGGACTGCGGTGCCATGCTGTGTTCAAGCTGCCTTGAATCTAGAAGTAGCCAATATTTCGTATGCAATGAATGCCATTGCAGCTTGGGAACACCGACTCCTGGAGAGCATTTTGATGAGTGCCCAGAGTGTGGAGCCAAGAATATTGGAAAGGGTCGAAAAGTTGAGGAGATCTGCCCCCGGTGTCACTCAGCCAACGTTATCAGCATTGAAGCCAAGAGAAGGAACCTGGCACAG
>CAYPUO010000642.1:0-2580 GCA_964413775.1 uncultured archaeon | reverse complement strand
AACCCAATGAGCGCGGCTTTGCGCGCATAGTACTCCACATCATCCTCATTTGCTCCGAAGAGCTCTGTTGGCGCACCGTATTCGATATACTGCTTGTCAACATATTCAATCAAATCAAGTAGCTTCTGCGTTCCGATGATTTCATCCAGCCATCCGCCAACTCTCGTCGAGATAGTCAGTTTTCCGTCTGAGAATGCACCTGCACCACCCCATCCCGCCAGTATGGCACATGGGTTGCATTTGGTGCACCCGCGAGCTACCGTGGAATTTGGGCACTGTCTGAATTCGATGCCCTTGCCACGTTCTATCATAACTACCTTGAGGTCAGGCTTGTGCTTAATCAGTTCAAGTGCACAGAAGATACCAGCAGGACCACTCCCAACAATAGCTACATCATAGTCCATGAGCTTCACATCGACAAAGGAGTATCAGTGCGCGTCCCGAAGAAAGAGCCACTTAAGCATTATCCCTTGGCCAAATCTATCACGGTCCTCAAATGGTAGCCGGTAGGAATAGCCTTTTCAACTCAATTCAACAGCCTGAAGTGTCAGTCTATTCTAAGAAAGTAGTGGTGAACTCCAATGGCGAGATGCTCCCTTTGCGGTAAAGAAGATCTGAGCTTCACATGCCCCTACTGCAACGGTGTCTTTTGTGCGGACCACCGATTGCCCGAGGGGCACGGTTGTCCAGCCCTGCATCTAGTGAAGGAGGGAGCAAAGCGGCGAGTGCGAGACTCGCTAGATATGGACCAATATGAGCCTGACGAGCAGATTTTCCAGACACGGAGACCACAGCCATTGCCCCGCAGAAGAGTGGCTGTCAGACGGAACAGACGATTCTCTGCCCAGGAGAGAAAAGACCTCGGGATCTCGATTCTTCTTGTGTCACTCGTGGCAATCTCACTTCAAGCAGGTGCCTTTAACGTTGGTGGAATACCCTTCGTGAGTGGAGTCCAAGCCGTCCTAACAGCAATAAGCAGTGGCTACTGGTGGGTGCCAGCAGCAACTATTGTGATGTTTTTAGCTGTCTATCTAGTCCATGAGATGGCACACAAATTCATGGCACAGCACTTTGGTATGTGGGCTGAGTTCAGAATGACAATGCAAGGCTACTACCTCTCAGCTATCGCCATCATTTTTGCAATACCGATTTTCGGTACAGGAGCAGTATTCACGAGCGGAGCTCACTCCCGCGAAGAAGATGGATTGGTCAATTTTGTAGGGCCATTCTCAAATTTTGTCTTCGCAGCATCACTTGCTATGCTGGCTATTACAATCTTGCCTACTCTTTCTGACCCGCTTTATGTGCTGCATTTCCTCTTACTGATGGGTATTGCCCTTAATGCGTTCATTGGGCTTTTCAACATGATACCATTTCAGCCATTCGACGGAGGCACGATCTACGCATGGAACAAGAGGTTGTGGGCGCTTCTAACCGTAGCTCTGCTCATACTCCTGCTCTTTGGCTACTTCATCTTGCCTATGATCTAATTCATGTTCCCAGTGTAATACTGGCCTTCATAGTAACACACCTAGATTCATATAGTGGGTGCCAAATCCATTGCTCTCTAACACATACTCAAACCAAGAGATTGTTGAGCTATCAGTATCATCATGGTTTTACAGGAACCGGTCAATTGCAGGATTTGATAACCCAGCAAGGTCTCTATATGCTTCTATCCGTGAAATAGTCGAGAACAGCCTAGACGCGTGTGAAATTGCGGACGTACTGCCGCATATCTCCGTGAAGCTCAATGGCAAGTCGACAGGCACAGACACAGGGAGCATTACAGCTGGGCCACAGAACTTCAAGCTTTCCGTTTCAGACAATGGGGTTGGAATATCACGAAAGAATATCACGAAACTCATCGGAAAGATGCTCACTGGGACCAAGTTTAATCACAAGCAGAGTAGAGGGACATTCGGACTTGGAGGAAGCTTGGCACTACTATACGGACAAGTGACAACACAAGAGCCCATTCTCATTGAAACAGGAATGATGGGCGACTCTTACAGACACAGAATTCTGATGCGTCTAGATATTGAGAAGAACAAGCCGGAAATCCTTGAGGAGTCACAAGAGACAAAGAATCCCTCTGACCAAGGAACCAAAATATCATTCCACCTGCAGGGCGATTGGTTGAGAAGCAAGAGAAAGATTCTGGACTACTTCGAGCAAACCGGCGTTATTGTGCCCTATGCCTCCATCACATTCGAAGAGCCAGATGGCACAGCCCATGCATTTGACAGATTGATCTCTACACTTCCTAAATCACCAAGACCCGTGAAACCTCATCCTCGCGGTGTTGATATTGAGATGTTGAAGTCGATGATTAGCAAGACAAAAACATCAAACCTAAAGCCGTTCCTAGAAAGATCCTTCCAAAGAATCGGACCTACGACTGCGGTCAAATTCCTAGAGTATGCGGGATTGAATGGTGATGCTCAGATATCAGAGCTTGACACTTCTGATCTAGTTCGAATAACGAATGCATTCGAGACTTTCGAAGGGTTCATGATACCATCCTCAAACGCATTGTCGCCTGCAGGAGAAGAAGTGCTTCTGGCAGGGATGTCACGG
>CAYPUO010000641.1:0-2581 GCA_964413775.1 uncultured archaeon | reverse complement strand
GCTTACTGGGGTTCTGGCAATGGCAAAGACCGGTGTGATCATTCGTGATTTGTCAGCAGTCGAAAGCCTTGGGCGCGTGAGTGTCATATGCTCCGACAAGACCGGCACAATGACCCGCAATGAAATGACCGTGACATTCGTCTGGGATGGCAAGAACCTCTATGCCGTATCGGGAAATGGGTATGAACCAAATGGCGAGATTATGCAGCTCAAAGATGGTACGCCAGATGGTAGTCTTAGCGCAGAGGATGCTGTTCCCCTTGTTGCAGTTAAATCGTATGAGAATCTCAAATCACTACTAGTCTGTGCAGGTATCAACAACGATTCAGAGATTATGGTCAAAGAGCTTCCGGAACAGGGTACTGTCTACATACCTATGGGTGACCCTACCGATGCGGCACTGCTCACGCTGTTTAGGAAGAGTGGGATTGATGAGGCAGAAATCAGGGAGAAGTACACGCCTGAGCTTGAGTTCCCATTCGAGTCTGAACTGAAGAGAATGGCTAAAGTCTTCAAGAATGGCAAAAAGTATACTGCCTTTGTGAAAGGTGCAACAGAAGTACTTGTTCCTAAGTGCATCTACTATCAGAGTGATGGCACGAAGCAGATGTTTGATGATGCTATGCGGAAGAGAGTCTTGGACTATACTACAAGCTTCGCATCCAAAGGATTCAGAGTCATTTCCTTTGCATATAAAGATATGAAATCACTGCCGCACGGTTCTGACCCACGAGGTGAAACTGAAAAGGAACTGGTGTTCTTGGGCTTTGCATGTCTTGTTGACCCTCCGAGAACTGGAGTAAAAGAAGCTGTCAACGAATGTCACAGTGCCGGAATCAACGTAATCATGATTACGGGGGATGCTGCAGCAACCGCACAGACAATTGCAGAAGACTTGAATATCTATCAGAAGGATTCTCTGGCAGTGGAGGGCAGCGAGATAAACTCGCTAGAGGATAGCGATTTCTCAAGAGTCAACGTGTTTGCTAGGGTGAATCCCGAACACAAACAGGTAATCGTTGAAAGGTATCAGGATCAACGCAAAGTCGTGGCAATGACCGGCGACGGTGTCAACGATGCGCTCGCTCTAGCCATGAGTGATGCTGGGATTGCGATGGGTATCACTGGTACTGACGTTGCCAAAGAGGCAGCTGACCTTGTCATTACCGATGATAGCTTTGCATCGATAGTTACAGGTGTACACCAAGGCCGTGGGCTCTTCAATAAGATTAGGATGATGGTGTTTTTCTACATAGCAATCAACCTGTTTGAGAGCATCATCTTCTTTGGAGCATTACTGTTACTGCCTGCAGGCTATGATCTACTCACTTCATGGCAAAGCCTACTACTAGTTGCCACAACTCACTCGTTCCCAGGACTCGCTCTCGTGTTTGACAAGACCTCGCCCCGAGCGATGGAAGAGAAACCACGAGATAGCGAAGATATAATCACAAAGCGATTGGCGAAGTTCATGGCTCTTGGCATCGTGCTCATGGTGATTGGCACATCGATTGTACTCTTCCTTGCCTTTACCGGCTGGGGCGGAATTGTTTCCATTGTCCCTGAAAACTTGTCGGGATACTATAACTATTCCTCAGTGCTCCCACCGGGATGGACTCTCCAGACCGCGAAAGCAACAACGATGCTACTTATAATCCTCCTTCTCTTTGAGAGTTCTCTAGTCCTGATTATCCGCAGGATCAATCTCCCTCTGCACAAGGGCATCGCAGAACCCGGAATTATTCGTTTTGTAGTTCTAATTGGTCTAATCGTCATTGCATTTCTAGGGCTAATGTATATCCCACTAGCTCAGGAGATTCTGGCGACGGCAATCCCCGGATTTGAATTTCACTTCATACCTCTAAGCGCTTTCGACTGGCTACTGTGTATTCTAGCGGTCGCTCCAGCACTTGTCGGCATGGAGCTGTACAAGGCGTATATGAGGAAAAAAGGCGTAACTCTCTAAGACTGGTAGAAGGTAGCATGAAGTTGTTGCAGGCTCCACTGCTCGATACCTCTTTCTGGCCTTTGCTCTTGGCACTTGCCATCTTCGCCGTTGTTACTGGTGGCTATCTGCGATGGATTGTTCATAGGAGAAACGTCAATGTCGAGCAGATTGATCGACTGATGCTGGGGCAGATATCAGTATCTCTGACGGAGGTCATTAGCACGTTGGGCTTGAAAAGGGTCGACCGGAAGAGTCTGTTTGGCCTTGTAAGAAGGGCGACCTATGGTCTTCTTAGCTTCTCCAAGACTTCAGTTGTTTCATCTCCTCTTCTTAGCTCCAAGCTCAAGGAGGACTTGAAGAACAATTCTATTATCCATGTTGACAAGGAAGCCATAAGGTGGGACTTAGCTCCGTCTACAATTGCAGACTTGGTGACAAAGGCAACTGAGAAAGAAGGTCTCGATACACTGCTGACGAAGGATGGCGATATCCTACTTGTCCCAGACTTAAAGGATAGGATTAAAGAGTCTCTGGAGCTGCAGGGGCGCGTAGACATCATTGCTGAGGCACAGCGACTTAGAGTGGACATCGACGAGATTGTGAAACTGGTCAAGTCGTGGGGCTGGTATGTAT
>CAYPUO010000640.1:0-2586 GCA_964413775.1 uncultured archaeon | reverse complement strand
ACCATAGGGTCCGCCCAGAGCATATTTCAGCCGAAGCTGGCATAGACTGTACCAGCCTGATGGACCATAAATCAGTTCATTCGTCAGATTCACGAACTTGTCAGTGCGATATGCATAAGCATTGAGAATCTCGTGGCTCACTACTATTGGACACTCATATGCAATTATCTTCTGCATCTCGATGGCTGCATCAACGACCTCGTCATAGTGAACTGAATTCAGAAGCGGCACACGATAGGAGTCGAAGGTATCATTTCGGAAATTTGCCTTGTTGTACTGTAGAGAGCCTGCATACTCAGACCCGAACTCGTAGCCCAACCAGTCTGCATCCAAGTCTGGCACATCATACTGCATGTACGCAATATCGTAGTCCATATGAGGCACTATGCTCTCACCGATGTCCCACCACCCAAAGCCAGCTCTGTTATAGACCACCGTAGCATTGATGCCAATGCTGTCAAAGACTGCCACGGCTTCCGCGCTTGTATCCAGTATAGGCCGACTCAACGAGTAGTATTCCAGTGTGATTGCCAATTTACTTCCGTCAGGGCTCTCTCGATAGCCATCATGGTCAATATCGCTGAATCCGGCACCGTCCAGCAGCATAGCTGCCTTATCAACTTGTGAGTGGATATAGCTGAAGCCGAGTTTTCCTTCTGCTGAGAAAGGATCACTCTTGACAATGCAGGCATCCAACGGACTGGCAGTCAACACCTGGGAGTCTGACCATATTTCAGCCATCCTCTGTTTGTCAAGCGCATACGCGAATGCCCTACGAAACGATGTGATGTTCAGTGGGTATTTTGCGCAATTAAAGACAAACTCGAGGTATGAGTTGGAGGTGGTTGTCTGCACTGCAATATTGTCAACATCCGCAAGTTTGTCGCAAATAGATGAGTTCACGGGATGACCAATGAGGTCAATGTCATCGTCTTGAAGTGCCAGAATCTGCCTATGTTCATCCGGTATGATGTTGTATACTAGTTTATCCACGTATGGTCCCCAGTTCTCTCTGCAGGCTGGCGTGAAGCGGCCATTGCTGAGATTAACTGAGATTGCTCCTATTGAGGGCAAGCATATTAGAAGAACGAGTATCCCAGCAAAGATGTACTGCTTCTCCACACCTATCCACCACTACACTTGTTTCAAGTGAGTAATAGGCCGAACTATATCTTTCTACTTGCGTAACCACGCACACATCTTCTAATGACTTGATTTTTCGAAGTCAACGAGCACGAGCAATTGTCCAGATGAAGAGGTTGAGCAAGAGAAGTCAACAATCAGACCATTCAGATAGAATCCGCCTTTCTTCTGAGCCCCCAAGAGAAGATATAGAATACAGGTGCAAACACCAGCACAGGGACTGCTGCTTCAAGCGGAACCAATGGGTCCAGCGGATGCAGGAGCAGTTCCACATTTATGAACCCAACATAGAAAATGAGTGCGGTGACGAAAGTCGTGAGCTTTAGGTCATCGCGATGACGGTTCTGTATATTTCTAACCGCACTTATCGCTACGATCGATTCTCTCCCTTGGTCCGTGAGGATGTACTCTTCGCTGCTGTTGGTTTCTACTAGGGTTGAGAGTTTTCTGATATGGTGTTGGAGGTTTCCACTACTAGAAATCCCTACCTTTCTCTTCAGCTCAGCAAAACCCAGAGGCTGTTCTTGCAGAATGAATAGCATCTTGATTCTCACCGGATGAGAGATAGCTTCGAAGAGCATCGCGTCTGTATCTTCCTCGCCATTTCCTTGAAGGTTTGTTGCGGTCATATTCATCCACTGCATTATGGTTTCCTTGGACTAATATAATGCCTGTTTCGAGGACCGGCACATACAGCATTGATCCTGCGGCTTTTTCTTGAAGTTTGAATCTGCTCAGCCTGATGTTGTTGGAACACGTGTTCCAAAATCACATAACCGATGCAGACATATCTTGGAGTGTGTCCTGTAGTGCTATGGCAATCGAGTCGCGAGGAAGAGGATGGGTGTTTGTCTTCAGCCTGACGTCTCTCAACCTCGGTATCTTCATCTCTACTGCTCTATTAATCGGTCCGAGTTGGGAGTCGATCAACTCCTTTCTTCGATCAGCAACTGGGCTTTCCGTCAACTATGTACTTGGAATCGTACTGTTCTCAGTGGGTGCCCTCATCTTCTCTGTCACAGCACTTATCATTAGCCTGAGGAAGCTACTTCAGCATGGCCGTTTCTCTCCCAGAAAGCGCCTAGTTGGACCTGCAGTGGGTCTCGCACTCCTCTTTGATATCCTGCTTGTGGCCCTTGTTCTACTGTGGGGGGCGGATGGAACCATAGTATTCAGCGCCCTTGAGTTTCTCATTCCCTTTATCTTCATTATTCTCGATGGAGTAGTGATTATTGGCATCTATTCCTTTTTCCCAACAATATTGAATGCCTTTCGTGCTCTCAGGTGTGCAAGTGGAGGCTATGATGGCAGGAAGGTCTTCTCACTGCTCCTTACTATATTGGTTGTAGCGTGTGTCTTCAGTACGCCACTCATGCTTGTCCCATCCAATGCATACGAAGGGTCTCTCGCTGCGAAACCAAAAGTGATTGCCCACCGATGTGG
>CAYPUO010000639.1:0-2592 GCA_964413775.1 uncultured archaeon | reverse complement strand
TGGATCCATCGATTGGGTCTAGTACCATGAGATACTCAGGCCTTTTATCTGGCTTGACTAGCCCTCTCTCTTCTGTCAGAATCAGGTATGTTGCATCCGCTCCCTGTAGGACTGATATAGCTGCATCCTCAGCAGACTTGTCTAGCAGCAGTGTGGCATCACCAAATGGATTTTCATCCCCAGTCTTCACTTTCGCATTATCGAGGTTCTCTAAGACTGATTTCTTTGCAGCTTCTGTAGCTCTTTTCAGGTCATGCATTATAGTCATAGCTGAAAGCCCTGTAGAATCGCTCGGTCGGTCTCTATAATTCTATCCATCAACTTACAAATCATTAAATACGCTGGTGTTGAGTTCTGGATGTAAGGGCAACTAAGGTGATGCTATCATGGGTTTTCTAAGCGGCAAGAAGAAGGTTGATGCAGAACGAGGCATCCTTGAGATTAAGGGCACGATGAATGCTCTTACTTTGCGTATTAGGCGCCTTGAAAGCCGACAATCTGAGGAACAACAAAAGGCAAAGGAAGCAATGAGTAAGGGCGACCGGACCATTGCGCGTCACCATCTTAGTGTTGTTGTGGATCTGGAAAACAGGAGGGCTCGATACCAGCAGCAGTTTCTGACTCTTGAAACAGCACTAATGAATATCGAGGAGGCCAAGGACCAGTCCGAGGTGCTGCGTGCATTCACAATTGCTAATGATGCACTTGCAACAGCTCGTCAAATGCTTAAACCTGCTGAGATTCAAGCTCAGCTTGACAAGCTCTCACAGTCCTTCGAAGAGATCTCTATTGCTGGAGAGCTTCTGTCAGAAGACCTGTCAACTGGTGATATGAGTGTAGAAGCGGATGACCGGATTGAACGCCAATTAGATTCCATGGAAGCGGAAATCCTTCTTGAGAAAGAGGGCGTATTGCCGCCACTCAGTACAGGCTCTGATGCGGGCAAGAAGGAAGCAACAGAGGAGTCAAAGGAAAAGAGAATAGATGACCTCCTGGCTGATCTTGAGCGTGAAGCGAAAGAAGAGCGTGAGCGAGAGGCTGAAAGCTAGACCAAGAATCAAGACTTCACGGTTGTGGCTGCTTATATGACAATACGCTTGGTTGTGTTTGACGTAGATGGTACTCTTACAGTCCATAATAGTTCATGGTGGCGACTGCATGAAGTCTTTGGTACACATGATAAGGGCGACCAGTACTACAAGGATTTCTTTGCTGGAAAAATAAACTACAAGGAGTGGGCTAGTCTTGATGCAAAGCTATGGCGTGGCAGGTTATTGTCGGAGGTTGAGAAGATTGCTGATGAAACTGAAGTCATGCCCGGAGCAATTGAAGCAGTTCATGAGCTGAAACGGCGAGGCGTCGAAGTCGCTATCTTGTCTGGCGGGATTGATATTCTGGCCAATCGAATCGCCGAGAAGGTAGGTATCGATTATGTTCTGGTGAATAGAATCCATCACAATGACGGGATTATCACTGGCGAAGTTGATGTGCTCGTGGGGTGGGGTGGAAAGGCAAAGGAGATAGAAGAGGTGGCCTCTCATTTTGGCATCGATCTTTCAGAGACTGCGTTTGTTGGAGATGGAAAGAACGATATGTCTGTTTTCCCAGTGGTAGGACTATCAATTGCATTCAATCCTGAAACACAAGAGGTTGCTGATGCAGCCTCAATATCAATCAGGAAAAACGACCTGACTGAAATCCTTCCATTCATCCTTGACAAATAATCAAAGTTGTCTACCAGGGCATGCAAGGAGGCATCTATCTGACATATACTCGCAGCGTTCAACCTACGGATACTTCACACCTGATCCTGTATTGAGTACCACAATGTCCTCATCATAGTCAATGGTTCCGGCTTCTATGAGATTACGACATCCCGCAAGTCCTACCGCTGCTTCAGGGCAGATATTGATTCCTTCCATCTTGGCCGCTAGACTCCTTGTTGAGTCGATCTCATGCTCGGCCACCGCAACAGCTCCTCCTCCCGATCTTCTCAAAGCGTTGAGTATCAGCCTGTCTGCGAAAGGATGAGGAACCCTGAGCCCGAATGCCTTTGTCTGGCCATCAGTCCATGGGTCGATGGTTTCCGCATCAGTTTCATATGCCTTCACTATGGGTGCGCATCCCTCGCTTTGTGCTGCATACATCCTCGGTCTCTCATGGCCAATCAGGCCGATTGCCTCAAGCTCATCCAACCCCTTCCAGATGCCGATCACGGCAGTCCCACCTCCGGTGGGACAGATTATTGCATCCGGAACGCTCCAACCAAGTTGTTCCACTATTTCAAAGGCCAGGGTCTTCTTTCCCTCGACTCGATACGGCTCCTTAGTTGTTGATAGATCTGTCCAGTCACCTTTCTGCTCCTTCATCGCTGATGCGCTATCAGATATCGTTCCCGGTGTTTTGACCGTGATTGCTCCAAACATCTGGCAGTCCTCAAAGAATTGTCTAGGAGTATCCTCTGGCATGAATACATGAGCTTCAGCTCCCGCAGCAGCACAGTATGCACTCATCGAAACAGCTGCATTTCCCGCAGATGGGATGGCAAATGAATCAACCCCTAGCTCCATATGCTTTGAAACAGCTACGCAT
>CAYPUO010000638.1:0-2600 GCA_964413775.1 uncultured archaeon | reverse complement strand
CCCTATGGGAGAGATCTGGTGGTTGGACTGTTCTTGGAGTACCACTGGTATCCATTGCAGGTCTAATCAGCGGTGCTGTGTTCTTCTATGCATTGGTAGCATTTGTACCAACGTCAGGAGTCGCATTCGAAACACTGTTCACGGTTGCGATATACTTCTGGGGTCAGATGATGTACATGTACTACGGTGCAAAGAACAAGGCCAAGGGTGTCGACATGGCAGCTATCTTCGGACAGCTTCCACCAGAGTAGAAAGAAACAGTTTCGAGAGAGCTATGCTCTCTCCCCCTTTCTTTTTTTTGCTTACCACTGAATAGAGACTAGTCTTTCGAAGTGTCCTCTTCCAATACTTCTTCAATAGGTGGAAATCCATCTCTGCTTGCTTTTGACACAAAAGGCTGGAGATTGTCCCATGTATCATGATAGACAGACGGAAAAGACCAAGGTCTTATCAGACGGATCTCCCTAATCGAGTTGTCTGTCTGATATGTTTCTAGAGCCGACCTGACCCTTTTCAGTATGTTGTCTCTCTCATCGTTATCCCATACCTGTTCCGTGTATGTATAGTTGTCTTCATGCCAGACATAGGCAATCTGAGGAACTTCGTCTTCCATGGCCGTCACGGTGTTCAGTAGTCGCCAAGGCCAGAATGTTGACATCTGCTTTAGCTTTGAACTCGCCCCCGAGAAATCGAAGGCCATACCCTCCTTGCAGAGCACTAGTTGAGGGTCGACTTCCATGAATTTCTTCCGAGGCTTGGTAGAAGGTCCTCTCTTTATCCAATCGTGCCAGTGCAGTGGTATTCTTTCAATAATCTCACATCTGTCCAATACGTAGTTGACTACTCCAGTAGTGCCATGATGTGCAAGACCTGGTACGTTTCCGCGTCGGAGTTGTTCCTCAGTGTATTCCGTGATTTTCCTGATATCTTCTTGGGCGACAATTGCCCATATCTGAAAGAATGCTTGACCGCCTGCTCTAAGGAACAAGAAGAAGATTCCAGCTGGACCAATTTCATCGTACTTTTCGGGAAGAGGCTCTCCTGCAGGCCAAGTCAGTTCGTCCTGACAGTACGTGATTGGGCTGCAGTCAAACGACACTATTTCATCCCACTTGACATTGAAGACTACGTTGTATGACCGCCCCCTTTTCTTTCTGGGGAGAACAAAGTCGATTTGTGCTGCATTCATTCGAAGTTCCGCTCGCTTCTTGGAATAGGGATTTGCACTGATAATATCCCACTCAATTGCGTCTCTGTCATACTCTTCCATTTTGGCTATCCTCTGTTTGTAATCCTCGGCTTTCGATGACTTGCGCCTTTTTACTCTTTCCGAAATCTTAACATTTAGGCTTTAATATTCGCATAGCACAACATGACACAAAGCTTATGTTTTCGGCAGCTTTGTTGAGTTTAAGCTCTCGTAAAGGACTGAACATAATGAGTAGACGAAATCGACCAAAAACCCCGGAGGACGAGGACCTTGATTCCTTTGAGTTCTCTCCCTCTGGCCTTGATCTCGAGTGGACCAAGGACATGATTACGGTTTTTGATGGCTATCGGATTCACAGGTGCTTTGACTTGACATTCATCGAGAAGGCAATTGGAGAGGGCAGGCTACCGCGCTCCTTTGTAGATCAGTGGCGGTATGTTCGGACTGTGCTCCACAAGTTTGCGGCGGTAGGACCACAAGTGCCAGGTATCATCAAGCTATACGAGCGAAGGCAGATGTTGAGATACATTGCAACCTTTCTCATGGTCGCTGCAGTTCCTACGATTGTTGCCACCTATGTCTTCTCACTAGTATGGTTGGCCCCCATAGCTCTGCCTCTTACTGGAGTTGCCGTGGTCTTCTTCGCAATTCAGTGGATGGCGGGTCACTACATCAATCTAAAGACTGCAAAGACGCTTGATGAGTACTGGAGTGAGAACAGGAGTCTTCTTCGGTCTGAAAATGCTGCGTTAAGGAGGTGGACGCAACGCCTCATTGGCCATGCTAAGTTCAGACTTAGAAAAGAGAACCAGCTACCTGAGAAAAATCCTGTCAAATTCTACAATGCTGATTATGAGGGTATCATCATCAAGTCGAAGCCCAACTGGTATCGAAAACACTACGTCATTCAGATTGCGATATAGGACATGATATGGGGCGAGTAGCTGCCCCATATCCGCCTCTCGTCTACACAAGTTTCTCAATTTCGGTGTAGTTGATATCGAAACCAAAGTGCTTTGGACCTAGGACATCCAGACCCGCAGGTTTCCTAAAGGCATCGTGTGCACTCTTCATCCCAATCACACTCACGACATCCCCCTTCTTGATGTCAGTGTTGGTGATCGGCTCCCCTGTCTTTTGATCAATGACCTCAATAATATCTGGACTTGTGACCCAATGCTTGTCATCGAGCCAGCTCACATGGTTTTCATTCTTGAACCAAACCTTGAACTTACTTCCGGGCTTGATCCCTGTGCCTTCGATGACGGTCTCGCCCCACATGTACCCTGCACGATTCTCCCATGTCCTCTCGATAACCGTTCCCTTGAAGAGGACCCATCCTCCAAATTTCTCGACAATCTTCTCAGCGGGGTCGTCTCCCGACTCTCTG
>CAYPUO010000637.1:0-2606 GCA_964413775.1 uncultured archaeon | reverse complement strand
GTCGATGGGAGTGTCGGAGAGAACCATGGTCTGGGTTTCGTGTAACATCCGCGGTGGCTCAATTGCTGCATCCACTGGGAGCCTCTTCTTTGTCCGGACTAGGCTAAAACGGACAGAGAGAATCTGATCCAGTGTTTTGTTCAACCACAGATCGGGACGCTCCATGAGAGAGGTCTCTGACCCCCGAATAGGAGGTATCAGAGGGCCAGCGAGTACCTTAGGGTAACCTTGATCCCCAACGAACACCGAAGGGGGAGACGAACCCTCCAGATTTCTGCCTACAACGGCTGCTTCAATGTCAACAAGAGCCCTAGCCCGCATCAATAGAGGACAAGGCTTGACACCGCACAAGGACCTATGGCCCATGCACCTAGAGCAGATAGAGTCTCTCGTAGTTCGAGAGCTCTTCTTGTCCGGTGCAAGTTTCTGCTGTGCCATTGTTAGGCCCTCCTTTGTATAAGGAATCCTCTCCTTTCAAGAATTGCTATTGGAGCTATTTATCCCTGTCACTCGGCTGTTCCGATTAGATTCCAGTGTCAAAACGGAGATAGATTCCAGACTCTCCAACTCTCATATAGAACTATGACGGCTGATACCAGACACAGAGTAACAAACATCACGTCTCTGCCTGTAGGAGGCCACTCCAAATAGAGGAAGACATAGACCGTCAGCATTCCAATAAAGAATGTAACAAGAAAGAGAAATCTTGGGAGCAGTCGTCTGCCCACTCTGACAAAGAGAGAGAGAGACCCTGCTCTCACTACTTTTGTCACACTATATTCACCGTGGATGTCCTTCTCGACAAGCCCAAGCTCGACAAGTTTTGTCAGATGATGTAGGGCAAGACTTGGACTCGAAAAGTGCAAGGCCCTTTGGATTTCCCTGACCCCGAGTTGTTCTTGAGTGAGGAGAAGACTGTACACACTCATTGTACGTCCTTTCAGGAGCTTGTTTACCAGGTCACGCTGGCCTTCGTTCAGCAGTATCCCCTCATATTGAACCATAAGGCTTTGGGCACACTCATATAAAAACACGCCCAACTCCGCGGTCGGTAGGTCCTCTCTGGATGTTGGTTTCAGCTAGGGGGGATACACTACGTTTTGAGTTATGGCTGCATAGAAGGCATCCATTGGTGCTTCCATCTGTCCATTCGCAAGAAGATTGTGTCTGGGACCTATACTAGAAACCTCAGGCCAGCCCCATTCTGTGAACCCACCTGTCCATGTACCATTATTAAGATTCACCAAGTTGCTTGCGGAGCTATACCCCAGAGAAAAGAAAGTTTTATCGTTAAAGTAGATTTCAATGATCAGAGTAGGGACACCTGCATTCCATACTACTGCTTCTTGGTCAGGATTGTCAGCCATTACCCCAATTGCGCCATCAACAAGAGAACTGCCTAGACTCTCCCATAATGACTCGTTGATAGAACCAGTTCCTGTAACATTCTCGTTCCATGGTGCAAAGAGAACCTCTATGTCCGCTCCAGATTCGGTGTGCTGCATCTTCACACCATCCACATAGGCACCAGCATGAGATGCCTGATAGAACTCAGATATTCGTTCATTTACAAACGTTGAGTTGTATATCCAGTAGAAAGCAATATCATCATGTCTAGTATTGAGATAGTTGGCAGCCCGGATCCCATAGCTCCCTCCGGGGTTTGTTGTAGTCGTAGTAGTAGTAGTTGTTGTTGTTGGAATGTTATCATTTGGGAAGAAAAATGTTGCAGCATACAATCCACTGATGATGACCAGTGCGATCACAACTGCAGAAATTACAGCTGTATTAGTTCCAGTTTCGTATTCCTTCATCCTGAGCAACCAAGATAATAATAACGAAGGTCTTGATATGACTCTATGTTTGAAACAGATTGTTCAAATTGCTGAACATCGTGCAATTCTCTACGGATGAAAGAGCCATGCCAACACGCAGAGAGACAATTGCAGAGCTCCTTGAGAGGAGTTCCTATCCAATGACTATTGATGATATCTGCCAAGCTCTAGATATCAAACAGAGGTCAGGGGTTCATGAGGACCTGGAACACATTGCGAGGTCGGTGAAGGCCCAGGAAAAGGAACTCCTTGTGCAGCCTGCGCGCTGCGCGAAGTGCTCATTTGTGTTCAAAGTGGGAAGCTCAGCCAAGAAGCCTTCCAAATGCCCTAAGTGCCGGTCAGAATGGATCATACCCCAAGGTTTCCTGATTCGCCCGAAGAAGTAGTTGCGAACTACTCATCCAGCTTGTAGATTTTGCGCACACCGTCCCCTTCTCGCTTTATGTGGGAAACCCTAGTTACGACGTAGTCGGAGAGACCGTATTCAGCCTCTTCCACGTAACCATGCACAATGACTGGCATCCCCACCCTAGGCAAGAACTGTGACTTCTCCATGACGTAGGCCGGTACGTGAACAGTATACGTCTTCATGGTCGTCACATCCTGGACCACAATGTTTGTCTTGCCATACCACTTTCTTGCACCAATTCGAGTTGTTGTGCTCTTTCCTATTTCCCGGATTATTCCTTTTACAACGGTCATTCAATCACTCTTCCCATGGCGCTATAATCTGACCGTACCTGCCCCCTCCCCCGGGGATATACTTTACAC
>CAYPUO010000636.1:0-2614 GCA_964413775.1 uncultured archaeon | reverse complement strand
GGAAAGCATTGAGCGCGAATGGTCTCTCTACGAAGTCGCCATTACTACTCGTGCAGCATCAGCTAAGATCCTAGGAATTGAGAAATTCAAAGGACACCTCGGAATTGGAGCGGATGCAGACGTTACAGTGTATGACCTGAATCCTGAGAAGACCAAACTGGCCGAAAAGCCCGAGGAAATTGTCAAGGCATTCCACACATCCTACCTGACCATTCTTGCCGGTGATATTGTGGCCAAGAAGGGGAAGGTGCAGAGGACGCCACGGAGTCGAATATACTCTCTGACTCCGGAGCTGAATGATGAGCTGGCTGAACGGAGCGACAAGGAAGTCCGGGGCATGATCTCGAAGTGGTATGTGCACTCGCCTAGCAACTATGTTGTACCAGAGAGGTATCGAGAACCTCTTGACTACAAGCTCAAGTTGAACTCGAGAGGCGTTACAGCCTAATGCAGGACAATGGACTGGATAGGTATAGAAAAGGGTATGATGAGGCCGCCAAGTACTACAATCTATTCGCAAAAAACGATGACATCCCCTTCTATCTCTCCTATGCAGAGAAGCTGGGGTCTCCAGTCCTAGAACTTGCAGCTGGCACCGGACGTGTTTCCATTGAGCTAGCCAAGGCTGGGTTTGATGTGGTTGCGCTGGAGAAATCAAAAGCGATGCTAGATGAGTTCAGAAATAGGCTTAATTCTCTGGACTCATCCGTTGCGAGTCGTATTTCACTTATCGAAGGCGACATGAGGTCTTTCGAGCTGCAACAGAGATTTTCCCTCGTTCTCATACCCACATCGTTCGGACATGCCCTGACAACCGATGAACAGATTGCTCTGCTAGATTGTGTCCGAAGGCACCTCACAGAAGATGGCGTCTTTATCCTTGACATCTTTCCAGGCGGGCTTCAACCAGACAAGGCGTCTTTCGAAGAGCCGTGGGTCTCTTTGGGTGACGGAACAGAAGTATCTCGGTCGGGCGTACTTAGAACAAATCCTGTCCGCCAGATCTTAGAACTCGAACTGACCTTCACTGTACGAAATATCTCTACCGGTGAAACTCTGGAGAAGATAGATCTACTTTCAGGTGCCGCAATAGTCTACAATCGAGAAGCCAACCTGCTCCTACGTCTTACTGGATTTCATCTTGAAAACGAGTATGGCGACTATAAGTGGGCCCCCTATACATCCAGTTCAGCGGAGAGGATTATGGTTCTAAAGAAGCATCGGGAACAGAGTGGCTGAAGGGCAGTGGCCCATTACACTGTCCACTGCAATCATAGTGTCTAATCCACTTCATCTACTGGTGGAAGCTGATCCACTTTCTTCTGCTCGCCACGGACAATCACCTTATCTTCCATTTCGAGTCTATCTGTGTAGACTATGTCTCCCTCTATGATTGCTCCGTTTTCAATGTAGATGTCTTTGCCGTAGACGTTCTTCGTGCGGGTACGTTCCTCAATTCGAATCTCTTCACCATAGAGACTCTCAGTTCTTGCACGTTCTCTCACCAAGATTTCCCGAGCCTCCACAAAACAGGTGACTTCGCCGCGTCCACCAAGTCTGAATCCATCCGCCTTGATGTACTTAGCCTCGACACGTCCTCCTACAATAATCCGGTAGGTATCAATTCGCCCATCTACGGTGATGGTCCCTCCAACCTTAATCTTCTGTTGGCACTTGCAGTCTCCCTCAACGAAAACTTTTCCACCAACATCAAGGTCCCCAGTCATTTCGAGTGGCCCTTCTACGCGCACTGATCCTCCAACGTCAATTGTATCGCCACTTGAAGCTCCAGCCAGTTTGACTGCTCCGCCGACGTCTATGCTTCCGAACTTGATTTCGCCATCAGACTTGAAACTCCCTCCAACATCGATATCATGGATGACTGATCCTGGACCGACAAGCACCGAGCCGCCAACCTCGATTTCATCAATCTCTATGGCGCCCTCAGCTTTGAAAGTTCCGCCAACATTGACCACACCAATCTTGCCGCGGTTCGCCTTGACGCTGCCGCCAACCTTGATTTCATCAGAGAGGATTTCGCCATGGATCTTGGCTGATCCGCCCGCGCGGATTTCTTTGACTTCTGCATCGCCTTCAATGAGAACCGAGCCCCCACCGGTGAGTCTCTCAGCCTTGGCGTTTCCTCCCACCTTTACTGATCCGCTTCCGGACCCAGTGCTACACTCAAGGTCATGGCCAATTTTTACACTTGCGTCTGCGCGGATTTCTCTCCCTTTTACAGAGCCGCGCACTTGGAGGCTCCCCTTTTCGACTCTTGCGCTTTTCTCAAGAATGAGGTCGCCGTCGATTACTATTGCCTCTCTTGTCCTTGCGTGAAGGCTGCCCGCCTTTAGAGTGCCGAGGATATCTAGGTCACCTTGTATTCTGACCTCGCCAGTAATCACAATCTCATCGCCCTCTGCAGGCATCCAAGACCGACAGTTCTTGATATCCACGTCACCGTCAATGTGTGATTGTACGATTTGGTCTTCGTTTTGGAATTTTCTCTTTCCTTCAGCCATTAAATTTGTCACCTGTAATTGTCTGCTATGAAAACTGTCAATTCTTTGCATATAAAGCGAAACCACAAATTAGGGTCACAATATGTTACTAC
>CAYPUO010000635.1:0-2614 GCA_964413775.1 uncultured archaeon | reverse complement strand
TTTGGCTATTGGTGATTACATTTTTTACAAAAAAACCGCGGGTGGATTTTCAAACAAAAAAGGCGACATGTGATGATTCAATAGCATTTGAAACAAAGGTGCATTCTGATGAATTCAGGATTTGAACCGCGACATACGACTGGCGTATGGTGGAGTCCTCAACTCTACAGAGAGAAGACTCGACTAGCTCAACTCCAGAATTGACAAAACTCGAATTCGCAATGACAGTGCTCGTACAATTTGTGACGCAAACGTTCAGATCATCCAAAGAGAAGTCACCGCCATATGCCGTGACATTATTACAGCCTACAAGCAGGAGTTGTGCAACATCTGAGCAATCAACGCGTTGGTTCGCACTTGACTTGAGGTATACTAACTTCTTGCCGTTGATTTCATTGCCCTCAACACTGTAGAACAACTCATTCAGGCTTGAGGGAACTGTCTTCATAAACAGGACCCCATCACTAAGACTATTGTCAATCAAGGAGCAGTTTGTTGAAGAGTCAAACCGCAGTGAGTGATGAATTGTATTCCCCCTGAGTTCCACACTGAACGAAGCCGCAATTGACAGCCCACCCGTATTGTATGTCATGTTGTTTCCGAGTAGAGAGATCCGACTGCAGTTGAGAAGCTGGGACATGGGTATTATGTTCTGCGTCCACTGGAATGTATTGTTCTGAACAACTAGTTTAGAAGATGAGGTGAATTCAAAGGCAAACCCTGTTGAGGGATAGACAGAGCTGACGTGTGAACCGGTAGCGACTGTCGTAGGTGGCTGATAGGGGCTGAAACCACACTCTGTAGCAAGATTGCGCGAGAACAAGCAGTTCTCAGAGAATGATACTTGAAGCCCGTTGCCACATTGAAAGACTCTGTTTCCTGAGAAGTGGAGCCCATTGGAGTGTTCTAGTTGGAGGGCTAGGTCAACCATTTCAAAGGAGTTGGATGTGACATAGGTTCGATTCGATGCCACGAGTTTCAGGCCTGTCGCCTGAATGAGTCCACCGCCCATGATGCTGTTGTTATGGACGACGCAACCGGATGACTCACTAAGAAGCATGTTTACGTCCGCTAGCGATATATGGCAACCTTCAATTGTTCCATTAGATACATGATTGAATTCTATTCCACATATGTGGCTCTCAATAATCCAGCAGTCCCGTATTATGAAGTGGGCCGATGTGTTTGTGACATAGATAGCGTCGTATACTCCAGTGATGAGCAGATTCTCTATAATATACGGCTTATCAACTGTCCCATTTCCCGACCATCCCCCACTTCCAAAATCAGAGTCACGCTCTATTCGTATCAATTCATGCGTGGTGAGATGACCACCAGGCTTCAAATCGTACTGAAATGTGTTGTTTGACATGCCGCAATCCAGGGAGGACTGAATATCGACACCTATCGTATTCGTAGTGGACTGCGCGATGCTGAAGCAATCACTCGGATGCGTATCGTAGGGAGCACAGGAATACATGGAAATGCCGCTGAATATTAGGACTACAGAAAGAAACAATGAACCAAGTACTGCGCTTCGAAACACATCTGCCACGTAGATACATGAGCACAGATAGACTTCAATCTAATCCTAGAACATGGAGCAATCTCGATAGATAGCAACCTATGCTATACCAGAAGCAATATCAGAAACTCCCCCATTGGAGGTCTCCGGTGTTGCCTTTGGATGCATCGAGAGACGTTAGTATACTGATTGGCGGTGAAGCTGGAGCAGGCATCTCGGCTGCTGGGGACCTCTTGGGAAGAACTCTGCTTAGGCACGGCTTCTATGTCTTTGGTGCCATCGACTATCCCTCATTGATTAGAGGGGGACACAACTTCTATTCTCTACGAGTGTCTACAGAGCCGGTCTTTTCACAGTGGCATTCCTACGATGTTGTTGTAGCTCTGGATGAGAAGACCATCAGACTCCATAAGGACCAGTTAGTGCCTAGTGGAGCAATAATCTATGACAGTGATCAGGTCCCTGCCGAGAATCTCTCGGACCTGGAAGATGTAGTGCTGTATCCGATTCCGCTAACGAGGATTACCAAAGAACTTGAAGGCCCTCTGGTCCTCAGAAACACGGTTGCTCTTGGGGCACTGGCTTCAGTTGTGGGTATAGACCTTGAAACCCTTCAGGACGGCCTCAGAAACACCTTCAGGACTAAGGGCGACGTTGTAATTCAACTGAACACTGATGCATCTCAGAGAGGATATGACTATGCTCAAAGAGAGCACCCAGGCAGACCTGCACTTCCCTTTACGGATCAGACCTGCCATGGGGACATGTGCCTATTCCTGACCGGAAATGAGGCAATTGGAATCGGAGCCTTGGCCGCAGGATGCAAGTTCTACTCAGCGTATCCAATGACCCCCGCAACAGGACTGCTTCACTTCATGGTCAGCCACTCAGAGCAGTTTAGCACGGTCGTTATGCAGGCCGAAAGTGAGATTGCTGCAATTAACATGTGTGCGGGTGCCGCTTATGCGGGAGTACGATGCATGACCGCCACATCAGGGGGCGGATTCTCTCTGATGACAGAAGGTCTGGGCATGATAGGTATGCCCGAGCAACCTGTTGTCATCATGATTGCCCAACGCCAGGGCCCCA
>CAYPUO010000634.1:0-2614 GCA_964413775.1 uncultured archaeon | reverse complement strand
GCCAAGCACTTTGCCGAAGGGCACCGATTTCCATCCTGGATACGGTACCAGAATGAAATCGCTATTAACCGCATCACGGAATATCCTCGGAAACCAGAGAATAAAACGAATAATCTTGAGCGCCATTTGGCACTTTATGTTCCATTCAAATACTCTGTATCCAACATTCCGAAATCCTCTCAAGAGATACAGTGTACGTGGGTAATCCGGATCATAAGCACCAATAAACAGCACGCCAGCCATAGCATTTGATGAGAAATCCTCGCCAGTTATAACTCTGGTGATGTTTTTTGAAGCAAAATCGATACGACTGCAGCTTTCGGGGAGGATTACTCTATGAGGAACAGCCTGCACTGATCTAATAGTGTGTTTCCTTGGCCACAACAATCAAATGGGCATTCGAGGTAGCAAAGAGGGTCAGTTGAACAATCGCTTCCCTACTGCCGCCGCTATCATACACTGCATCGTATCTTTTTCATACGCCTTTTATGCCTCTCGCACTTCCGTATCGCTTCACTCTTGCTGCCACTCTTTCAACAATCCGAAGAAGTGGCCGCGATACCCACCACAAAGGCGGAATCTGTTTTAGGAATTTCTTTAGGTTTTCCAAATCGTGAACTCTCATGAGTCCCGTCGCCAGACAGGCTCCGATGAACGCATACCACAGCGGGATGACAAACACCAGCTTTGCAAGAGACCTAATTGTAGTCGAGCTCATAAGAGGAACTGCTGAAAGCCATCCGACAACAGCCTGTGCAAGAAATAATGAAAGAATCATTATGCCGCCGAAGATGACGCAGACGACTAGAGCCCTAGCCAAATATGCTATCCGGATATGGACTTTCAATGACTTCATGCAGTATAGATGATAACAAATGAACACAGGGATGATAGATATCCACCACGAGGCAATAGCAATAATACCAAACTGTGGCACCATGATAATGGTCCAGAAGGCTTGGAGCCCGATTGATAAAGCACCCAGAATCAGCATTATCCTCATTTTGTCTGATGCAAGAATGAGCTGACCATAGAGCGTATTGAGTGGAACTATCAATAGAATCGGGGACATAGCCATAAAGTATTGAGCTGCAGAGAGCCCATATGTTATGTCTATCCCCTTGTATCCATAGATTGCTCCTAGTAGGTCAGGTCCGAAGACAAATGCGGCAAGAAATGCAAAAATCAACGTAGGAATGATGATTCGATAAGCTTCTTCAAATCTCGTACGAAATCGATCTTCTTCTCCTCGTGCTCGCATTCCTGCCATATTTGGCAAGATTATGGCGAAAGGGGCATAGACTAGAGATTTAAGCGTTTCAATACTCCTCTGCGCGATTGCGTACCTCATGAGTTCGAGGTCAGTACCTACCCGGTCCACAATCAGGGGCGCAAGGATGGTACCGTATGTTGACAGCAATGCGAGCGCTAGTATCACGGAACTAACCCGAAACAGCGGAGGAGATACTTCTCGCCATCCATTGACTGATATTGAGATGCCTTCTATTCTCGCTTCCCGTCTGAGAATAAATGCTGAACCTACGAATCCGAGCATTGATGTTCCGAGATACAGGTATAGGACTGCTGTGATCGTAATAGTGTTGGTGAAAAAGAGGGCCGCCAATATTACTCCGCGCGTGCAATTGTAGAGTAGATTAATGTAAAGAAATCGGTCCATCCGTTGAAGGCCAATAAAGACTGACGCGGCTATGGATTGGTAAGCACTTGGCAGCAACGCAAACAGTACCAGGAACCAAAGGGCTCTCAGCTCCATGGTTATTTCTGGTGTATCGCCAGCCAAGAATCCAATTTGCGCACCAATAAACACTGAAATGAATGCAACAGCTAAGTAAACAAGTGTGACCGAAACAAGCGAAATCCCTATCGCGGTACCCATGGCTTCCCGCTTGTGAGCTAGCTCTGAAACGTACTTGATTATCCCAGTAGATAAGCCCATCATAATAACAATTGACAGAAGTCCACTCCAATACATGAGCACCTTCAGATGTGCATAGTCAGAGGTTGTCCAGCTGATATCAACGGCCCGCACCAGCAGTGACGAGGATAGAAGACCTACTACAATGGCTACTCCTTGATTTATGGAGTTGACAAGGACATTCTTGTGTACACTATCAGCTTGCACCATGAAGTCTGCGTCCTTTGTCACTGTGTCTTCTGTCATTGTTTTTTCAGGCACCGTTTATTTAAGATAAACACTTCCTACAGGTGGTCTTTGTACTATCATGATAAACCTGGGACGTGCTGAGGTGCCACTGTGAGCAAATCATTGCGGCTCCAAATCCTGCACAAGCTCTCTTCACCAATATGATGCTAATTCCACACCTTTTCATCAACAACTATAATAAGATTAGGAGGCAGACTCGAGAAGAGGCAAACGGATGAAGATTGTCTTTGTTCAGCCAGTGACAGGTTTTAAGGGACATACGTGGGAAGCATTGAACATTGGATATCTTTCATCATATCTAAAGAAATACTATGACAAAAATCTGAACATTGAGTTCTATTCAGGATTCTACGATTCCGATGACACCATAATAAGGGCATGTGAGGATGCTGATATAATCGGCATGAGTTGTACAAGTCCACAATACAA
>CAYPUO010000633.1:0-2617 GCA_964413775.1 uncultured archaeon | reverse complement strand
ACTTGGCGCAAGCGAGGTAACAATGATTTACAGGCGGTCGCAGGTTGAGATTCCTGCGACACCGACAGAGGTGGAGATGGCACGAGAAGAAGGAATCCGCTTCATGTTTCTGACCAATCCAGTCGAAGTCCTTGCACAACGGGGTCAGATTCAGGGCGTCAAGTGCATCAGGATGAAACTTGGGGAGCCTGACCATTCTGGTAGGCGAAGACCGATACCAATCCCTGATTCCGAGTTTAGCGTTGTAGCGGATAATATGATTGTTGCAGTGGGACAGTCTGTTGAGCCTATTCCGTTGCATGATGGCATAGACACGACGGAGTGGGGTACGATTATTGCAGACCCGGTCACTCTTGAAACAAGCAAGAATGGCGTATTTGCAGGCGGCGATGTTGTCCTTGGTCCTGCCACTGTTGTTCAAGCTGTTGGTCAGGGCAAGGAAGCTGCCATCTCAATTGACCGATACTTGAGCAAAGAGGACTTGCGAGCAGGAAGAGAGCCTGAGCATTACCGAATTGCAAAGCCCGCTGTTGACGAAACAAGTTTCAGGCGTCAGGCACGCACAATGATGCCAATGCAGAGCATTGCAAGTAGAAAAGGCGACTTTAATGAGGTTGAGCTCGGGTTCGACGAGGAACGTGCTATCCAAGAGTCAGGTAGGTGCCTTAACTGCACGGTATGTTGTGAGTGTCTGAGCTGCGTTGAGGCATGCGACAGAGGTGCAATTGACCATAACATGAAAGAAGAGAAGCTGACCCTCAACGTCGGCGCCGTTGTGGTTGCCACGGGCTACAAGCTCTTCGATGTAAGCAAGTACTCTCGACTTGGCTTTGGTAAGTTCCAGAACGTAATAACAGCCATGGAGTACGAGCGGCTGATTAATGCAGCTGGGCCGACTCAAGGACATCTTATACGGTTCAGTGATGGGCGCTTGCCGAAGAACATCGGTTTCGTTCAATGCGTTGGCGCACGAGACACTCAGAAGGATGTTCCCAATTGCAGTCGAGTGTGCTGCATGTACGGTATCAAGAATGCGGTGATGGCTCGTGAGCACGACCCCGAGGCGAAAGTGTCTATCTACTATGCAGACATCAGGGCGTTCGGCAAGGGCTTTGAGGAGTTCTACGAAATGGCCAAGACACGCTTTGGCGTCAACTTCGTCCGAGGTAGGGTTGCAGAGGTCGATGTGAATCCATCAAATGGCAACCTGATTATTCAGGTCGAGAACACTGAGAAGAGTGAGGTGGAGAAGATCGAGCATGATCTCTTAGTTCTGAGTCCAGGGCTTCAGCCTCCTGACGACATGCATAGTCTTGCTGATGAACTCGGTGTACGCCTATCTGATGAGGGCTATATCGACGTTCGTAACGAGCTCATTTCACCTATTGACTCGACCAAGGACGGCATTTACGTGTGCGGATGTGCAGACGGGCCCAAGGATATTCCGGATTCTGTAACAGCTGGAAGTGCAGCTGCGATGCGAGCATCCATCATTCTAGGTGATATGCAAGCACGGCGGAGTGTGGATGCGCAAGGAGTTGCTTCAGAGCTACAAATGGAGAGTAAGGCCTCTAGGTAGGTGATATCAAGTGTCAACAGATGAATTAAACAAGCATGCTACTGATGAAATACATATTCCCTCTTCTTCCTTCGCGAAAGAGGTTGAAGAAGTTGAGGGTGGCGAACAGATCAATAGATGCATTCAGTGCGGCCTATGCACTGCGAGTTGTGTTGTTGCTCGAGCTACTGACATATATCGCCCTCGAAGGATGATTCAGAAGATCATCCTAGGGCAGAGAGAGGAAGTTCTCAAGAGCCCACAGTCTTGGTATTGTATGGCATGTAGGATGTGCGAGGAACGGTGTCAGGAGGGTGTGAGCCCTGCAGAGATTTTCCATGCAGTGCGTGTTATCGCTGCTCGGGAAGGATATATTCCGAATGTCTTCAAGTCAACAGTAGATACTGTCCTTGAAGACGGATGGATGCTGAAAGATGCCTACTCAGACTTCACCGAGGACGAACGAGAGGACTTGGGATTGAATCCTGACCTGGCGATGAATCATGAATTCGCTGAAAGGGTCAAGAAGAGATACTTCAAGGAGGGTGACTAATGGATCTATTACTTTTCAGAGGCTGCACAACTCCTGTCCGCCTCCCAGCATACGAGGCAGCAACAATCGCAGTACTTGAGAAACTTGGAGTCAACATATTCGAGATGAAAGACTCGAATTGTTGTGGTGCCCAATACATCGAGTCAATGGATAAAATGGCGTTCGCAGCTATGAGCGGAAGAATACTTGCATTAGCAGAACAAGAGGGGAAGGACATTCTTGCTCTCTGCGGCGCATGTTCGGGTTCACTCAAGACTGTTAAGCACCTGCTAGACCATGATATCCGAGCCAGGGATGAGGTAAACTCCCTGCTTGCAGAAGAGGGACTCAAGTACACTGGCAAGGTGAGAGTTCGTCATCTCCTACAAGTACTAGCAGAGGATATCGGGTTCGATGCAATCGAGAGGGCAATTGTCAAGCCATATGAAGGCATCAAATTGGCTGCCCACTACGGATGTCATGTCACTCGTCCGTATGAGATTGTACAGGTCGATGATCCTGAGAAC
>CAYPUO010000632.1:0-2630 GCA_964413775.1 uncultured archaeon | reverse complement strand
TTGAGGGACTGTTCACTGCTTATTCTGCCGGCAGAAATGGTGTTAAACTGCTCAAATGCCTTGTAGTCAATGTCCTTCGGACTCTGGGTGGCGATGAGACATTCTATACCGTACTTTCTGGCTTGTCTGAACAATAACAGAAAGGTTTCCTTCGGACCTGGTGAGCGCATCCCTGCAGGAATGAAGGGAGCTGCCTCATCTTGGAAAAGCACCATCCTTGGAGATTCGGAAAATCCCTGTCGCAACATCCACGAATAGAGCTGGTTGAGCACGATTGCAATGAAGAAATGCTTCTCTTCCTCACTTCGCAATGTCTTAAGGAAGATAACATTGATTGGCGTCTTACCGTCAACTGGCTTGACCATTTCATCGAAGTCTATCTGTCCCTCCTCTTTGAACAGCAGCTGTGCTGACCCCACTGTTAGAGTTCGGATTCGGGTTGCGAGGGTCTGTCGCTCAGACAACTTCATGTATTGCTCAAGGTCAACTCCGATTTCTTCCTTATCGGCAGTGAGCATATTCGCAAGTTCCTTGAGGTCCCCTACATCCTTATCGTTTTCCCAGATGTTTCTCATAAGCTCGTATATTGCGGCGAAGGACTTGCTTTCCCATGACGATGATAACCCTCCCACTTTTGTTAGGACTTTCGTGAGAGTGCGAGCGGAGTTATCAAGAAGCCTAATGACGTCGTCTGGGTCTGCATGTCTATCAGGAAGCTTCAGCGGATTGATGGAAATCGATAGGCCCTTACTGCTCGCGGGAGTGTAGACCTTGACAATGACATTGTCTATAAACTCCTGCAGGCGTTCTGGAGGCACTCCTTTTTCCTTTAATTGCTTGGGGTCTCCTGGGATCATTAGGGATGCGATATCCCCTTGAGGATCAAACGCCAGAATTGGGATCTTCTTGAGCGCTGCTTCCTCAAGAATGACCTTGCTCAGCACGGTCTTTCCGGACCCTGTGGAACCAAAAATCCCTCCGTGTCTTCGAAGGAGGTCCACACTAATGTGGAACTTCTTATCGGTTTTTCTACCTTCATCATCTAAAAGATAGCCGAGCCACAGTTTATCATCCGCCATTCTTAGCTCACTCTCCTGCATGTACTAAGTATTGTCCTCGGATACTTGAACAGCAGTCGTTTCTCATGCTTCTTTATTATATTTACTTGATAGTACTCTCGGTGAAAACAGGACATGGAAAAAGGTGGAGCATTGAGCTCCACCTGATACTACTGCGAGTTTCCCACAGGCTCGTATTTTCTTCCAAGATAGGCAACTATCCCAAAGACGAGGACCACAGCAAAGACTGCCAAGAGAAGTGCTGCCCATCCATAGGATGCGGTTGCAGCCCATACCCAGTCAAGGAAGACCTTGATCCCGGCCATGATTGCGCCAAGAAGAAGTGAAACAAGCATGAAGCGAGAGGTCATCTCCTTAACCTGTCCCTGTTCACTACCCTCGGTAATCTCTGCACTAAAGAAGATGAAGACAAACAAGAAGATGTAAGCGATCACTATCATTGCGCCAACATTGAACAACGTTTCCTGGAGGCTGGGGTCGCCCGGAAACAAGAATCCAAGGACCAGTATTGTAACGAGTGCCTGAATATATACAAACATGTTACTGACGAGCTTGTCCTCAGGAACCACGAAACCTGTGAGTTCAGTGAATGTCGATATTGACGACATCAGTATTACAAGGCATAGAATCGCGGCACCTCCAATCCAGAGATAGAATGGATAGTTCCATGCAAACTCAGTCGAACCAATATTCAGTGAAGTGAGTAGTGCCCATAGACCACCTGAGCCAGCAACTACGGCTATTCCAACACCTGCCAGAAGATTACTAATAGTTGTCAACCTAACCATTGTGGGTCTCCCCAATTGAATCTAATACATGAAGTAGGGGCATCTTCTATTAACTCTTGCTTAGGTCTAATTCTGTTCCATACTCTGGCTCAGTTGTTCAGCTGAATGAACTTCTGGCATGAAATATGTTCCAACGCATGCAATGACAATCAATACGCCTATCAGTCCTGAGAGTCCAAGGAGCCCATAGATTCCATATATGGGGTAACCTAAAGCAGGGCCTATTATCATTCCAGAGCCAAAGAAGATGCTATAGACTCCCATTGTGCTCCCCCGTGCATCTTTATCAGATACATCTGTGAGGTACGCAAGCGCCGCAGGCGGGAATGATCCTGCCGCGAAGCCCAGCAATGGAACTATGGGCCAAACTCCCCAGAGGTCTGTGAAGTTCTTTGCAAATGCAAACAGCACATACACAAGTGCGCCAAAAGCTACCAGCCCGGTTACGATGAACGGCCTTCTCAGCTTGTACCGGTCAGAAAGGTGACCCATGACAACGACTCCAAGGAATAGGGAGCCTCCCAGCATAGCGAATAGAATTAGGAGGTCGGTTTCGGTGAATGAGAATTGGGTTTCAAGCAAGCTCTCTGTGTTTTGGATTACCAGCCCGTACAGGGCAATAATCGGGACATAGACAGGCAGGAGCGCTTGGATTCTCTTGTCGCCTGCAACCTTACGGAGAAGTGCGACCATGCTTACTTCCTCCCCAACAACGTGGCGTGTTTCCTTGATGCCAAAGACTGCAAGGAAGCCACTGAAAAGG
>CAYPUO010000631.1:0-2632 GCA_964413775.1 uncultured archaeon | reverse complement strand
CTGACCCCGAGGCGTGGAAGGAGCGACACACCTATGGAAAGCGGAGCCTGGTGGAGACCGTGTTCAGCATGCTGAAGGTACGGTTTGGTGGCGGCCTGAGGTCGAGAGGGCACATGCAACAGAGGAGAGAACTGCTGATCAAGGTGGTCCTGCACAACATCGAGCGACTCAACTACCTGCAGTCCTCTCGGAGGTGATTTATTTTACAGACCCGTTCTGATCACTCAAGTTACATAGATGAATACTGTATTCCCTTATAGTTTTTTGAACTGGCACAGATTGATATTTCCGTTATTCGAGATATTTGTATACAGTATCATTTTGAACAGTAAACGCATTGCAAGCCCTGAACTACTCGTATCTAGCTAATCGGTCTAATATGCTTTGGTACCTGCCCAGGGCAGCAAGAGAGATACGGGCTTTTAAAAGGAAGTGCGGTGCAACCGTACAGGTTGTCCACAGCACACGGCAGAAACCTGCCCTGGCCGTGAGCTGTTGAGCCACACTTTTCATTTTCAGAGCTGATGCTAACGTTACTCATCATTACTCAAAACAGATTATCGCCCGCGATATCAATTCCTCTTTTTCCTAGTAGTGGATGGATTCGTTTCTAGAGGGGACTTCGTCGTCACCTAATCACTAAAATATTTCAACTTGAGGAGATTTGCCTAGCCAAGTGAGTTCTATGGATTACAGATATGTTCTATCCTGTGAAGGAAATGATAGACCCGGAGGTAGAATTGCTCGAAGAGTCGTCAAGCATCTTCGTCAGGATGGGCAAAGAGTCATTGAGGGAAGCATCTGTGCTTTGGTGGCTGGGCGTCCTGGTGAACTCACTGCTTTTCAAGACAATCCTATCATCTGCCTGAATGGATGTAGCTATCGATGTGCATCCAAAGCAGCTCGTCAATTGACGAGCTCAGATATTCATGAAGTGAATGTTCCTGATTATCTGAATCCTGCACAGGATGAGTTGGAAACGGTAGGAACTATTGCCCATGTTATCAGTCACATGTTCTTTCCCAACGCCTTGAAGAGTATGGAATTGGCTACTAACACTTTTCCAGAACGCAAAGGCAGTATCCTTCTTGATGTGACCCATGATGGTGCCATTTTGAGTGTGAAGCGAGGGCTGTATTACTCAGGAAACCATCTTTGGTTTGCTCTTGAGAAGGATATGGTCCGTGTTGGGATCACACACTTCCTACAACAGAACCTAGGTGATATCTACCTAGTTGACCTATCTCCAAATGGTTCTAGGATTGATGTATCACACTTAATGCGTGAGCTTGAGGCTTCGAAGAGAAATTTCAAGATTATTATGCCTTTGTCAGGGATCATAGTTGAGAACAACGAAGAACTGACAACCATGCCAAGTTTACTTAATGATGCCCCTTACGAAAACTGGTAATCTCTCATTAAACCAGCCAATTTTGCAGACCTAGATTCACTCAAGGATGAATGGGAATACATGGCGTATATCCTTGAAGCTTCTGAAGCACTCGTTTGATTCGTCACCAGTAAATTCATCGAATTATTTAAATATTCCATTAGTTTAATAGGTCTTGTGTCAGTTGTGTTCTCGTCCGATCATGTAGATTGTCACTGGATATAGGGATGGACCAATCATGACGAATCAAGATAATGAAGGATCTACATATTCGGTGTCTGAAGTCCAACCTTGTTTAGCTGACAATAAGAAGGTCCGAATCATCGCTGAGTTTAACGTAGACTTAACACCAATATTGGAAATCCTTTTTCTGCATCTCAGGAATGCTAACTATTCTAAGAATCTTGCATGTGTTACAACAAAAATGGCTGGGCAGACAACGACAGTCTTCGGTAGTGGAAGAGTTGCGATGACCTACTTGAGGGATGAGCAAGAAGCAATAGACAAACTTAAGGAACTCTCGGATGTTTTCTCGAGAGCTTCTGCTTATCTCAAGGTGAATGGTCCGGTGAGTCCTGGTCTTGTTGAGGGAAAGGAAAATCTAAACGCAATCCAGATACACAAGCTCTTGCCGAAAACAGACTGTGGCGACTGCAATGAATCTGGTTGTTTCGCTTTCGCGGTTCTCCTTATGAATGGAGAGAGGGACATTGATGATTGTGGGCCATTGAAGTTGAGAGAAAATGCAGATAGACGAGAAGAGCTAGTTAGACTGATTCAACCAATCAATCTAAATACAGTCAGAAAAAAACGCTCGGATCTTGAAGAATTATTGGGTCTTCGAGGTTAAACCGCTCTCAATCTCCCAAACAGTTAAATATCGCGATTATCCGATTGTTATGAACACACTCTCTTACATGAATGAGTCTTGGAGAGGGAAGCATGAGCGAATCAACTGCACACAATGATAGCTTCAGAGGCAGCCCGATAACTGGTCTGAGCACCTTGGATAAGTTTCTCCCTCTCTGGATTATCCTTGCAATGATTCTGGGGGTTCTATTGGGATACCTAGTGCCTAGCTTTGCAGAGGCTCTGAACTATTGGAGTATTGGGACGGTGTCTCTCCCGATTGCAATTGGTCTTCTCTGGATGATGTATCCTGTTCTTGCAAAGGTCAAGTATGAAGAGCTCGGAAAGCTGAAGGGTGAGAAAAAGATGTTTGGGGTTTCATTGACCCTGAAC
>CAYPUO010000630.1:0-2633 GCA_964413775.1 uncultured archaeon | reverse complement strand
GTGTAAAGACATGCCAAGAGGGAAAGTGGAACGCACTCTCGCTTTCTCGACAAGGTGATCAGAACTCGGAGAAACAGCTACCGGAGACCCCACAAGAGCTAACACAAAGGACCGGTGTGCAGATACTGGGGGAGAAGACGCTAAGAGAGGTGTGGGACCAATGAGAGGGTATGCTGGCAAGTTCCTAGATATTGACCTCTCCTCCAAAGAGATTCGAGAGAAGAGGATTTCCGACGATATCCTTCAGGACTACATGGGGGGTCGGGGTCTCGCGGCAAAGATTCTGTGGGACAGTCTGGGCAAGAGATGGGAGGAAGTAGACCCCCTTGGCCCTGAGAATGTCTTGTTAATAATGACCGGCCCATTGACTGGCTACTTTCCTGGCACAAAGGTCTGTGTTACAGGCAAGTCACCTCAATGCAATGGTGTAGTTGGATCAACAGTAGCTGGAGAGTTTGGGGCTGAACTGAAGTGTGCTGGATATGACGGGCTGATAATCTCGGGACGAGCAGAGACCCCATCCTACATCTCAGCTTTCGATGGCCAAGTCGAGATAAGGGATGCAACGCCAGTATGGGGCAAACCAGGCAGAGAAACAGTACGGTATCTTACAAAACAGTCGCTCAATGAGCTCGGCGCCATGCATTCGGACTACGGAGAGGTGAGAGAGCCCTCAATGCTCTACATCGGCCCTGCAGGCGAGCATGCAACGAGGATTGCCGTTGTCCTTGCAAAATACGCTCATGCTGCCGGCTATGGCGGCTATGGGGGAGTGATGGGCTCCAAGAACCTCAAGGCGGTCGTTGCAAAGGGCTTTGGACCACTCCCGGATGTCTACGACTATGAAGCAGTTGCAACCATGTACAGGACAATGTCAACACCAGCCTACGAGAGAGAGCAGTTCAGGAGGTGGGGGACCGGAAACGGTGGGTACTACTTCGGCGCAGGCACAAGTTCAGAGCCAATAAGAAACTGGCAAGAGGAGTGGCATGATAACGAGGCATACAGTGGAGATGAGTTTGACAAGCACTGGGCGAAGAAGTACTGGGGAGACTTTGGGTGCCCAGTCACCTGCCTCAAGCTCGCCGTCTTGAGAGGAGGGAAGTATGACGGGGCCATCTGTGATAACCCTGACTACGAACTGCAGTCCTTCGCCGGTACGAATCTAGGTGTGTTTGATCCTGAAGTGAATATTCACCTCGCCCAGCTTGTGAATGAAATGGGACTGTGCGGGATTCAAGGCGGCGCAGTCCTTGGGCTTGCAGCAGAGCTGTACCAGAGAGGGATTCTCACTAGAGACGACCTTGGGGGAATAGAGCTCGAATGGGGAGACCCAGAGGCATTTGAAGGCTTAATGAATCTGGTTATCAGACGACAGGGAATTGGCGACATCCTAGCACAAGGAGTCTATCGCGCGGCCAAGAGGATAGGCGAGATGAAGAGAATGGACCTTATGCCATATGTTGTCCATGAGAAGGGTATGGCAATCGGAGGGCATGGCATCAGGAGCGAGAAGGACTTCATATCGAGCCATATTGGCTATGCCTGTTCGACACAGGGAGGCGACCATGGCTCTCAGGCACGCTATCCACCAATTGGTGAGTTCGGCGAGGTGTCCTCAATCCTGCACGACTCTGCAGTCTATTGCATGTTTGCCAAGAGCGTAGACAATGACGAAGTTTTCAAGTTCTATACTGCAATCACAGGGCAGGAGCTGACACCCGAAGAATGGTATTCCAAGAAAGCCCTCAGAATCCTTCAGATACAGAGAACGCTGCTGCTGCTCGCAGGTCCCGATGTCAGATGGAGGCCTAAAATTGATGATGACAACCCACCAAGGTTCTGGGAGCCTATGCCGTCAGGCCCCTACAAGGGCAAGAAACTGGACAGAGCAGCCTTCGAGAAGACCCGGGCCGACTATTACTCAGAGGTAGGTTGGGATGAGAATGGAGTGCCAACTCCAGAAACGCTTAGCACCCTTGGCTTGGACGACGTCAACTCGAAAATCGTTGCGTCAGGTATGAGAAAGTGAGAGGGGTCAGTATCCAGAGAGGATTTCTCTCATGATCCGAATCTCTGCTTTTCGAAGGTGCTCTATTGTGACCGCCTTGCTAATTCCAAGCATCTGGCCAAGACCTTCACTGTTTATCTTCCGGGGATACTCATAGTAACCTGACTTCTTGGCGGCCATGAGCACTTCCTTTTATCTTGGTGTAAGGCAAGCCAGCACTCCATGCGCGCTGTAGCTTGGTCTTCGATAAGTTGTTTTCTCGATCTCTCCTATCATCTTGAGAGCAGAGAGCAGTTTCTTTAGATTCTCCTGATCAACAATAGCACTATAGACCCGCCTGTCCTCGGTGGCTCTCAGAGGTGTGGACCATACAACGTTAATATCTAGTTTTTTTGACAATCCGGTCCAGCTCGGCATATGGCCTCAGTTTCATGAAACAGGTGTATACATCATCCTTTGCTTCCAGAGTTGCTAGAATTGCAGCTTCAGAAGGGATCTTGGCATCTTCTAGACGGTACCCCTTTTTCATCCTGATTTCTGTGAGCATCAGAGCAGACCCAGTCTTGAATACGCCTCGGACCCGCTCGAGCCCCTCAATCGACTAACCCCTATCGAAGATGGC
>CAYPUO010000629.1:0-2636 GCA_964413775.1 uncultured archaeon | reverse complement strand
AACTCGAGATGCAACAGAGAGACAAACACGAATACAAAGCACATTGCGCTTTCTTTATTCAGTGCAAACCTATCGTGTCTCATCATTAGTAGTCCTAGGGACACAGCAAGCAGGGTTAGAATGGACGGATTGGAGGTTAAGGCGGAGGGTATGTTGATTATGAGATTAAACATACCCTGGTTATTCATAGTCCTAACAAGAAGGGAATCAGAAACGATAAACCAACCATTGGACAGTGAGACTAGACCATACACAACAGGGGAGATTCCTGCAGATAAGACAATTCCAGCACTAATTCTCATCCTCTTTGCGGCCATTAGAATCGCATAGGCTAATGCCACGAATAGTCCTTCATATCTAGTCGCTACCATCAAGGCAACTACGACATAGAACTGAATGATAGAAGACCTACTAGGAGTCCTAGTGATAATCTCAGAGGAGAATATCTTCAATGAGATAACCATGAGCAGAATGAACAGTAGATGCTCCAGTCCATTGAAGATCAGATTGATGATAGAAATTACGAATATCATCATTGTAAGAGAGATAAACACATAGAGGCCAGGAATATCCTCTCGAGTCAGGGTACGCCACATGTAGAGGATCAATACGTTGGCAATTAGAACATTCAGGAACAAAGGAGCATATTGATTTGGACCCAGAGCGGAAAAGAGAACAATCAGGAGCAATGACCATAGAGGAGAAGAAGTAGTCGAAGAAAACTGATGTGGCACTATGCCGAAGACTCCGTATTCAACGTAGTTACGTGCCAGCGTTAAATGGATGTAGGCATCATCAAGTGTATAGGTGAAAACATCATTGTTCCTTGATAATATGAGAAGCAGTGAAACCACAATTGAGATACTACTTATCGCCAAAGGGAGAATCAATGAATAGTAGGTTTCTATGAATTGTCGTACAGAGCTCGTTATGTACAGCCTCTTTCTCACTTGTATGTTTCAGTACTATGGATTTCGGTGCGACGGCGCAGATTGCTTCGCTTTTATGTCTGCTTCCCAGCCTGAAACAGAGTGCATCACTTTCATAGGCCTGCTCACGGAAGTTTCAGAACACTCTATTTTGTGAAACAGCGGTGCTAAGGATACATGCGGAAGGTGAAGATGCGCCCCACCTTCCTGCTGCAATTCATACCTAATTTTAGGATGCCCTTTCACGCTGCAATCTGTGAACGGGCTTCGTCCCCGACCTCCCCAGTCTTGACCATCAGTGTCAGGACAAGGGCTGCCATCATGAAGACCAATGAGATTGGGAATAGAAATGCAATGCCAATGATGTCAAACAAGACACCTACCACAAATGGACCTACGATAGCGGCTCCCATGCTGAAGAAGTAATAAAGGCCAGTCCCGGCACCGATACGAAACTTGCCGAGTAACTCCCATACTATTACTATGCTGTTCACATTAATCATCGCCCATCCAATCCCTGCCACAGCAAGTATTCCGAATATCGTCCAATAGTCAGTGGTAAGATAGAGCGCTAGGAGCGATACCAACATTATCACAATCCCTGCAATGATTGTATTCTTGCGTCCAAATCGGCTCGGAATGAAGCCGGCAGGAACAGCAAATACAACAAAGACAACGGCAATTGATGTCAAGAGAAAGGTCGCATCTGGCACAGAGAAGCCAAGTACCTCATTGCCATATTTCGTGAACCATGTCTCTATTATATTGTAAGATACAAACCACATGAAGATGGCTCCAAGAATCGTTGCCGCAGAACGGTCTTCTGAGAACGAAACCTGTCGCAATGCCTCGACGATTCCAATCTCTTTCTGAGATTCTGGTACAACTGGAGGCTCCTTTGGTTCCTTAACAGCAACAAAGAGTATGACAACAGAAATCACCATGAGAATGGCTGTCACAAGAAATGTCAAGACAGGTCCTGACTGCACTGCTGTGACACCCAGTATTGCCCCTATGCCTGGATCATTAATCTTGTAGATTTGGGGCGACACCGCAAAGGCAAAGATAGCTCCAATTCCGCCCATCAGGTTAATCACGCCATTTGCCTTGGACCTGTGCTCGGAAGAAACTAGGTCTGGCATGAGGGCTACTACCGGAGCGCGATAGAACGCCATAGCAACGTTGAAAATCGTGAGAAAAGTCAACATCATCCAGAAGCCAAAGACAGCCCACCCGTACGCAATAAGCGTGAAGAATGTCGCAGCAACTGGGGTCCCAATCATGATGTAGGGCATTCTTCGTCCCCATCTTGTGCGGGTCTTGTCAGACCTTGCACCTATGTACGGCTGCATAAAGAAAGCCAGAATATTGTCAAGCACCATGATTGCTCCAATTATGGTGTTCTGAAATTCACCAGTAATGTACGTAGGCAGAAAAGCTGCAGGGAGATAGCTGTTATACACACTCCAACTAATGCCTGTTGTGAAGAACCCAAGTCCGATAGCTATCACATACAGCCACCGCATTGGAGTGCTCCCGCTGGAAGCTTCATCTGTCTGTGCATCGTCAGTCCAGTCGTCCTCAGTTGACATCTCTCTAACTCCAAGTGGGAAGATTTGTGGACAGTGAAGAACGAAACCAGTATAATAGCATGCCGAATCTTGTTACCTTCGGTCGCACCCACATGACTTCGATGGATTCTCAGAC
>CAYPUO010000628.1:0-2639 GCA_964413775.1 uncultured archaeon | reverse complement strand
GTCATTGTCTACTTAGTATTCAGGATACAGATCAGGAGAGAGGAGATAGAACTAATCGAGCGATTTGGAGAGCCATATTCTGACTACATGAGGGCAGTCCCGGCGCTTCATGTCAGGCCCAGACAGGCAAGAACATTCTTCAAGTTTCTGAGAGGATGAGACCAAGACACTATTCTCCCGTCAATCGAAGGGGATAACGCATGAGTTTGAGAATAGCCGCAGTTGCGGATATCCACAGTCCTCGGTACCTGAGTGAGTTCAGGAGTGCTCTGGAAGAATGCCGAGAGCCTGATATCTTCTTGCTGGCGGGGGACATGATTGATTCTGGCAGAGCGGCTGAGTATGTTCACATTACTGATGCCATTAGAAGTCGGTTCAGACAAGCGCTGCCGGTTGTCGCCTGCTTCGGTAATGATGAGCAAAGAGCTGATACGCAGGCCATCCGCAGCACAGTAGGAAGCAGCATAGTCTTTCTTGACGAAGAAACTGTTGTCATTCCTCTTCGGGGGCTGAGTATCGGAGTTCTTGGTGTGCCTTTACTAGATGTATCTAGCCATTCACAGGATAGGACATTGCAGGACATCTTCGGAGAACGGATCCAGAGTCTCGCCCAGAGCCTTGAGCAGATGGGAAGTATATGCGACTATTCGGTCCTCTTGATGCACTATAGCCCACTATCGACAGAAGCCTATCCCGATTCGTTCTCATGGTGGATGGCACATGCATTCAAGCAGATTCAACCAGACCTAATTGTCCACGGTCATATCCATTATGCGACAAAGCCAGTGACCACTATTGGGAAGACAAGAGTGGTGAATGTAGCATTCCCAGCTACTAGAAAAATAACAGAGTTAGGGCTGTAGCATTAACGGATAGGCAGACTCAGCCCTGCGGAACGCCATTACGTCCGATGTCTTGGCAAGCAGACAAAGAAGAACAAACGCCAGTCTAATACTTGCTGAGCACCCAAGGACTCCATCTCGTCTTGGATGCACTCGTGTTCAGATTAGCCTGCAGGCGCTTTCTAATCTTATAGAGCTCTGCGAATCTCGGCTGGTTTGAGTAGGCGGATAATTCAGCTGCAACCTCATCATACAGCTTGATAGGGACATTCTTGAAACAGCCAACCACGTAGTTCTCGTTCTTCTTGCCGAGGAGATAGGCTCTGAGCACGCCTCTGAGGTAATTTCGCTCTGCTACTGCTACCCGAGTGACTTTCATAGCAATATGAATAATCGTTTGCTTTCTAATAAGTCTGAATAGTATTTCTCTAGTTGCTCCTCTGCTTGCCATGAGGAATGTTGATAGGAGCATAATGGCGCATCGAGAAGCAATTGTGCCTTTGATGAAGTCTTTTATGCTAGAGTTCTCAGTGACTCACGGTTGTTAACATGCGTGCCTACAGACCTCTCCCAACGACTATTCTGAGCCCAGATGAAACGAGGAATGAAGACGACCTTGTTGCAGTCGAGAGCGCTCTTGAAGTCAGAGTTGGTAATGAGTTCATTGCAGGATTCGTCTGCACACCCGGGCTAGAGAAAGAACTTGCGATGGGTTATATGATCTCCACAGGCATCGTTGGCACAGCCGCTGACATCAAGGAGATTCGCTACTCGTCGAACAGGTGTTCTGTGACAATCAGGGAACAAGCGAGGATGGATACACAGAGGGGGTTCTCTCAGGTGCGCCGGTTCATTGGCACCGAGTGCTCAGCCCCTGAGATCCTAAGGACACTCAGAACAGGTGAAGGTATTCCGATGATGAAGCACAATGTGACAGTCACATTCTCACGAATCTATGATTCGTCCAGACATATGTTCGAGGCTCAGGTCGGCCGGAAAAGGACAGGTGCACTTCACGGAGCGGCTATCTATCATGTGACACAGAATGTACATGTATTTGCAGAAGATCTTGGGAGGCATAATGCAGTGGACAAGGCAATTGGCCTGGCTACTGAGCAGGGACTTGATCTCCACAATTGTTTTGCTATCAGCACAGGCAGGTTGACAGCAGATGTCGTGAGCAAGTGTGCGTGGTCCTCAATCCCACTTCTAGTTTCATTCGCTGTAGCTACAGATGCAGGGATAAAGTTCGCCCAGAAGGCGCACCTCACCTTGGTCGGAGCATTCAAGGGAAAGAGAATGAGGCTCTACAACAGTGGTGCGGCAGAAATCGTGATGAAAGACGAGGAGTAGGAGGTCTGAACACAGAAGTCCGATTGCTCATCTGAACTCGCTCCAGTCCTAGATTTAATAGGGCTAGGAGCGCAATATCTATCTCAGGCCAGGTGTGAATAACTTGGGAACGTCTTATAGAGATAGAATTCATGCTGGACAGATCCTATCTCAGCAGCTAAAGGAGATAGGGTTCAATACTCGTCCGCTCGTGCTGGCAATACCAAATGGAGGAGTTGCAGTCGGAGCGGAGATTGCAAGACTTTTGGATGCAGACCTCGATGCTATCATTGTGCGGAAACTCCAGGTTCCGGGCAACCCAGAGGCAGGCTTTGGAGCCCTAACCTCCCAAGGTTCACTAATACTCAATGATGGACTTGTACGGTCAATTGGGCTACGCAAGGAACAGATAGACAAGGTGGTAGAGCAGACCCAGGCACAGATAGAGAAAAGGAAAGCAGACTA
>CAYPUO010000627.1:0-2642 GCA_964413775.1 uncultured archaeon | reverse complement strand
GTGTACTGAGAAAGCTGAACAAGGAGCAGGTTGCCTCCAGACACTCCCCATAATGTCATCATCTCGTCCAAGGGAATCATCGCCATCATTCCTCCGTTCCCAACATCAAAAGCGATTCCTTTCACGTCGAATGACTGCCCTTTTACGCCTAATGACTGAACCAATGGATCTTCGAACATAGTAGACGCGACCTGTCCGCCCAACCATACACTCTTAGGCCCACTGGCGACGTCACCTTCATAGTACCAGTTTGAGATTGTGTTGTGCCAGTCGACTCCTACCACAAGGATGGAACTTTCCCTGTTTTTTCCGATGAGTTCGTATTGATTGAGAGTAGGATTCCAGACCACACCTGAACGTTCAGATACTGTGGTGTAATCAACCAACCTAGATTCAGTCTTCGTTACTCCAAGTATCCCCTCAATTCCAGTTACTAGATTCGCAGGAATGATATCAGAACCATTAACAAAGCTGAAGGAGTTGTTCAGAGGGGTCCCATCTAGTGAGTAGGCACCATAGTATTGATCAAGGAGAGTTGGGTTTCCAACAGCAATCACGTTATCGCCCATCGAACGGACAACATAGGAGTCCATAGTTGTTTGAACAACACCACCCCCAATCCATAGGATGGAGGCTAATGAAAAACTGAGGAAGAGTGTCAGAAGTGTTCTCCGAGTTCCTTTTATCCGCCGACCTGTGCCTTTGGTCGCTATTCTAAATGGGAGACCAAACGTATCGAGATAACCAACCCGGCGAACCCTTGTTCCAATCTCTGGATTCAGCGCACTAATTGGCGACTCATGGACAGCATCGAAAATTGGCTTCTGCGCTGAATAATACCCGGCAATCAACAGCACTACCATGATGAAGGTGACCTGCAGCCAAGGGAAGATGAAGGTGAATTCAATACCGGTTACGGAAAATGCGACCCATAGAAGTCCTACGAAGTAAAGCACTGTTCCGACAACGACACCGAGTACGATGCCAACAAGAAGCAGAATGACTCCTTGTGCCATGAAATGGTCGAAGATAGTATCGACAAGAGTGCCTATCGATTTCATGAGGCCTATGTCTTTTCTTCTGCTCTCTAGTTCGAGAGAGATATTACTTGATATCATGGCGATTCCAAGAAGAATGACGAGTATTAGGATAGCCCAGATGAAGGAGTCATAGAACACACCTAAAACTGAGCCAATTCCTGATGAGGTGAAAGCGGCAGTCACATCCAGCATTATGTTGGAAAAAAGAAACAGGAATGTTGTAGTGGCAACTACGGTGATAAGCGAAATCAGAATTAGGGTGGTCCTAAAAGGGCGCCGCTTTAAGTCCTGAGAGGCATAGTCCTGCTTAGACATTCTCTTTCAGCACTCCATCTTCCATAATCAGATGTCTAACATCGGGAAGCTCGGTGATTCGCTCATCATGGGTTATGACGACCACCGTCTTTCCCTGGGTATGCAGATCAACCAATAAGTCGCGGATCATCTTCGAGGACTCCACATCAAGGTTAGCTGTAGGCTCATCTGCAAGTATTATTGGGGGGTCGTTCGCGGTAGCTCGCACAATGGCAACTCTCTGTTGCTCGCCTGAACTCAGCTGCCAAGGCAGGTGGTCGAGGCGGTCATCGAGCTTCACGCGTTTCAGAAGGCGAACTGCTTCACTCTGCAGCTCGTCAATCTTCTTGTCAGTCAGTTGCATTGGAAACATTACATTCTCCAGAGCGGTCAGGGTGGAAACCAAATTGTAACTCTGAAAGATAAAACCTGTATTGTTCAGTCTAAAGGTCGCTCGAAACGTTTCGTCATAGTCGCCGATTGGGACATCCATAACGAGTACCCGACCTGAAGAGGCGTAGTCAATAGCTCCAATGAGATTCAACAGAGTGGTTTTGCCAGAACCAGAGTGTCCTGTTATCACTACAAACTCGCCCGACCTAATCTCAAGATTCACGTCTTTCAGTGCGGTCAGTTTCCTCCGCCCAAGATCATATTCTCTAGATACATCGATGAGCTTCACAGAGTACCTCACCTTGTCGGTGAGGTCTTCAAGCTCATCATCATCGTTAAAGTCGTAGACGCCTTTACCATCGTCTACAGTCGAATCGTCATTCATCTTTCTTCACTCTCCATAATCGTAAATGTAGGAATTTTGAATGCTCTGGAGAAGAGGCCATATCGTTTATCTCTAGACTTCGGCGTATTTCCCAATAGTCCAAGATAAAGATGCGGGTGTATCTTGAACTCTACACCAGAGCAAGGGTTTCTATGGTGGAATGAGCCCAGTCTGTCAATACAAGAGGCCGCTCACGTCCGAACACTCGTACTGTATTGAGGATGCCAGCATCCAGCAGCGACCCTGTATAGTATGAAACCAGGCTTTTATCCAGAGTCATCTTGCGACTCAGATCTGCCTGAGTCACTCGACCCTCTTGGAACACCTGCTCAAGAATTGTCTTTATGGTAGGATTTCTGGACATTGCACAGAGTGTCAGGACATTTACGTCGCTGGAGTAGTCAGCATCAAAGAAATGCTTTGAGTTTCCCACTTTCACGGCAGTTACTTGCCTAGTGTCTTCGAGATACTTCAAGTGATATTGGAGTGCGCCCATGGCACAACCGATGCTCCGCTGAAGCTCGCGGAGG
>CAYPUO010000626.1:0-2647 GCA_964413775.1 uncultured archaeon | reverse complement strand
GGTTGAGCTGGCTCAATTCCGAGCACTTCCGAAAAGGTGTCAGGTCGAGATTCTGGAGACTATTGTTTTCCAATTCTATACTCTCTAGTGTTTCCATATTGGAAATGGGCGTCAGGTCGATTGATGATATTTCGTTGCCAAAAAGCCTAAGCCGACGTAGTCGTGTCCTCACAAAAATACTCAGGTCCACATCGTTCATTCCCGTAGACCCTAGATTCACTTCCGAGAGGCTTGAGCATTCCGAGAGTGGACTCAAATCGACATCCTGTAGAGGGTTCTTGAAAAGGCTCAGTGTGGACAGATTCGGACATTTAGCTAGTGGAGTTAGATCTATGGTTTCAATCCTATTCGATCCCAGATCCAGGTTGACTAGATTCTCTATCCCTGAGAGAGGTGACAAATCTATTGACACAATGCTCTTGCCAGCAAGAATGAGAGAGTCTTCATCCTCGTCGAATTCAACTTCACCCTTTTTCGCGTCCTTGTACTCCAGCTGTAAGAAAACGTCCGTCAATAGAATGCTTCACCCCTTTTTGTGTTTCTGAAAACTCTGGTTCGAGATGCTTTTCAATGTTACCGAGATGCCTGCAAATTGTTCAGGTGAAAGTCAGTTGGTTTCTTTGGCTGAGCATAGCAACCATGCAGTTACAGTTTTAAATCGTAGATTTGCACACAAGTCAAGTTAGTGGAGATGAACTAATATGGACAAGAAGAACCTAGGGATACTGCTTGTGACAGGTCCATATACATACCAGAACTCCCATACCTTCTATGAGTTCGCAAAGACAGCAAAGGAGAGCGGATATGGTGTCAAAGTGTTCTTGTTCATTGATGGCGTCTTTAAAGCCAAGCTGAACCAAGAGCCAGATCCAGACCGGCCTATGAACGAGCGATTCCAAGAACTTGCAGATATGGGTGTTGAATTCCAGGCCTGTGGATTATGCACATCTGCACGAGGCTTTGACCAAAAGGGTTCCGATTACACACCTGGAGTCGAGGTTACCGGACTTACAGAACTGGCTGAAATCATGGGTGAGTGTGAGCGCTTTGTCACCTTTACGATGTAGGAGGCTATGAAATGGAATTCATTGAAAAACCGATTCTGATTTTGATTAATAGTAGACCATTTGGGACAATTGTCAACTTTGAAGGATGGCGGGCGTCTGTTGGTATGTTTGGCATGGACCACACACCCACTATGTTGTTCATGGGGGATGGAGTGTATGCACTTCTAAAAGATATGGATGACCTGCATATACGAATGTTCAAGTCAACCTATCTGAACTTCGACGGACGAATATGTGCTAGCAAGCGCTCGCTCGAAGAACGGAATATCTCGCCTGAGGAAGTCACCGACGGTGTTGAGGTGCTTGATGAGAATGAAGTAGGCAAGGCGTTCGCTGAGAACGAGCTGGTGCTTACTTTTTAGGAGGCTGCGTGATAGATGAAGTTTCTAATTTGGCTTTCAGGTGACTGCTCAATTCTTGAAGAGGTTATATCCTCAATCCAGAGTCAGAACAATGAAGTGGGAGTCCTTCTTGTCCAAGATGGAGTGTTTATGGCTGATAGAGGCTGTGCCCATTCACAGGAGTTGGCCAAGTTCAATGTGCCAGTCTATGCATCAAAGGTGCACATTGAAGAACGTGGCATTGCAGAACGACTTGTCCTTGATGTAAAACCAGTTGACTACCCTGAAATTATAGACCTTGTCATGGAAAAATATGACCGGGTCGTACCTATCTAGAAGAAAACAGTAGCAGCGGGAATCATTTCCGCTGCGACTCAGCCCTATTTCTTAACCGGGACAATCATGGCTTGTCCGAGGAGGTCCCCAGGCATGATAGGTGCTCGCACTCGCGCATGAAACATTGACTTGTCCGCGACTCGATTTTCACTGAATTTCTTGAACTGCAGACATCCAATGCAGGATGAAAAGCCGACACCATTGACTCCATAATACGATCCAAGTACCATTGAATATGCAGGAATCTTAATCGGTTCGATATCTATCACTTTCGACTCTCCGGCATCGAACTGGACCTTTTTACTGGCTATGACTGGAACAAATCTCACCTTACTCCAATCCAGCGACACTTCGATTTCTTCTAATCCAGCTGTTGCAGTTCTCAAGCGGTCTATTCCCATAGACATCAAGTCTTGGTTGCAGCTAATGACGTAAATCTTGTCACCCATTATTTCACACCTTTATCTGTATACAAATGTGAGGGAAATGCAGGACCACTGCAGGGTGTTCCTTCTCTACAATCTCAGTTTCTGTACACATATATAGATATAGGAATGCAGATATCCAGGCAGTAGTGAAGGCCAATGAATACTAAGGAGATTATGGACCTAGCGCTCGGTATGGCCGGGCTTGACAGGATTCCTGAGGATTCTGGCATCCATGTGCCAAGTGATTCAGTCAAGAAGGTCCTCATCGGAATCGACATGGGAACTGCAGAACTACTCCTTGCTCGTGAACTGGGGTATGACCTTGTTATCGCACATCATCCCCCTGGGGGAACTACTCGTGTTTACTTTGAAGAAGTTGTTAAACTCCAGATCGAACAGATGATTGATGCTGGGATCCCTCCACATGTTGCTGAAAAAGCAATCCAACCCCGACTAGAGTCCGTAAGAATGGGGG
>CAYPUO010000625.1:0-2655 GCA_964413775.1 uncultured archaeon | reverse complement strand
ATCACCAACACCAATTCCAAGCTGATTTGCCACTGTATCTAGTAGGGCAATCTCAGAATCATTCCGAGGATATCTTCCGGCTGACAGCAGAAAAATAGTTGGAAACTCAATACCGAAACCAGCACTGATTGATGCTGCACGGACGTCGGTGTATGGTGACTTGGTGCCGCCTGGAGCACTCATTATTACGGCAGATTTGGGGGAAGGGACATATTGTTGACAAGAGATAGGATTGAAGCCCACGAGCTGTTTAGATATGAAACCCTGGTTACATCAAAAAGAGCCCGTATCTGCGCAGTGAATTGAAAGGCTTTTACTCCTCTAAGTGTTATTGGAGCAGGGCCTGCCAATGTCTCTCGATTCCAGACGGCGAGCGAATACGAATCAACAAAGAAGAATGCCGTTGACAACACAAACGGAACCATGACAAGTGATAGGATCATCAACGCCTTACGAACTCTCTTGCTCGTAAAGCCGTCTTCAGCTATGCCAATCGTCACTCCGCAGCCTCACTCTCGTTCGTGCAGGTGTCCTGCCAGCACACAGAGGCGTTATTTAAGAGAATCCAATGGAGCATCCACCTCTCGGCTCTTCAAGAGTGCATCTTCGCTCCGTTCATGGAGACCTTCCAACTCAAAGAAGGCAATATTTGCAGACGCCTTTTTATAAGAATGATACTTGAACTAGAGAGGGAATCGACAATGCTACAGGTATACAACACTCTATCCCGTTCCAAAGAACCATTTGAACCACTGGATAGCAGGGAAGTCCGCATGTATGTATGTGGGCCTACTGTCTATTACTACCCACACATCGGCAATGCTAGGTCCTTTGTGGTCTTTGACACAATCAGGAGGTACCTTGAGTACAAGGGATACCGAGTGTTCTATGTCACCAACTTCACTGACATTGATGATAAGATGATTACTCGAGCAAATAAAGATGGGATTTCAGTGCAAGAACTTGCAAGCAAATTCATCGCCGAGTATCTGATCATAGCAGACCAGTTAAACCTGAAGCCGGCAACAGTGAATCCTCGAGCAACCGAACACATCGACGATATCGTTGATATGGTCCGTCGCATCGTCGAGAATGGCAAGGGCTACGAGGTTGATGGCGATGTGTATTTTGACGTTAGTGAGTGGCCGTCTTATGGAACGCTTTCCAAGATATCTTCGGATGACCTTGAGGCTGGAGCCAGAGTCGATGTTGACGAGAGAAAGACAGATCCCAGAGACTTCGCGCTCTGGAAGGCAGAGAAACCAGGTGAGCCCTCTTGGGAGAGCCCATGGGGGAAGGGTAGACCTGGTTGGCATGCTGAATGTTCCGTAATGGGGATGCACTATCTTGGTCTTCCCTTCGACATCCATGGTGGCGGGCAGGACCTGATATTCCCACATCACGAAAATGAAATAGCTCAGTCATCTGCGGCGTATAATGTAGAGGTACCGGTGAAGTACTGGCTGCACAACGGGTTCCTTACAATTAACTCAGAAAAGATGGCGAAATCCGAGGGCAACTTCTCCACTGCAAGAGAAGTACTCGACAACTACGACCATCAGGCTGTCAGGCTATACCTAGTTTCAGGACAATACCGTCAGCCGCTCGACTACAACGCAGGAGCACTGAATCAGGCAATCCAGAGTCTAGTTAGAATCAAGAATGCGGCCGATACGCTAAGAGGACGCATCTTTATCCTCGAGAGGTCTGGAGGGAGGGTAGCTAGTGCAGACCTTGAAATGAAGGAGGCTATCAAGAAGCTGCGTGGTGGGTTTGAACGCGAGATGGACGACGATTTCAATACCCCGGGAGCTCTGGCTGAAATCTTCACATTCATTAAGTCTACTAACTCTCTGACACCTGACGTAGGAAATGCTGCTGTCCTGAGAGAGGCACTTGCTGCACTTGTCGAGCTCGCTGAGATCCTTGGTATCAATCTTGAAGCTAGCAGCTCAACTGGAGATACAGGGGAATCTGCTGAAAGACTCAACGGGACAATTGAGGTCCTCCTTGATCTCAGAGAGAAGGCACGACAAGACAAGGACTGGCCAACCGCAGACTTGATACGTGACAGACTTGGGGAGCTGGGCATTGTGGTTTCAGACACCAAGAACGGTCCCACGTGGAAGATAAGCTAGCCAGGCAAAACCATGTTACCAAAATCGACTTGATGGCACCATCGAGTGGTGTCATCTGTTCAAAGATACATAACATTTACAGTGAAATACTTGACTGCGCATAATATTGGTGAGATTTGCAGGGAGATGAGCCGTGAAACATGAAGGGAATAATCGTCTTTGACGAAGGAGGCATTCCTCTTGCGTCAATTGGATTTGAGGACCTGAAAGTCAACCCTGTTCTCTTCTCTTCCTTCATGTCAGCTATGCAGACTTTCGCGTGCGGCATCTCAGGTGGCGAAGTCAAGGAGCTGGAATACGGACACGTCCGGATACTGCTCGGTAGGGCCGGACCGAATGAAGTCATAACAATTCACTCTATCGTAGATGACAGTGCTGAATGGGACCATGAAACTGTCATTGAACTAATCGAGAGCAGGAATTATGTCCTTGATTATAGGTTCTTATCCTTGCTGAAGGAGCTTCTTACCGACGCAAGGGTATCTATTGAAGAGGCGAAGAGAGGCATAGATACAAT
>CAYPUO010000624.1:0-2656 GCA_964413775.1 uncultured archaeon | reverse complement strand
AGAAATTCTTTGCTGAAATCAGCGCCCATCCTGTATTCAACAAGCAATTCGGTGAATTCTGAGAATAGCCTATGGATATTGTATCCAGTCCTTGCTGATGTTTCCATGAAGAGAGTGGGAACGCCACATTCCTCTCCTATTCTCTTGGAGAGCCGTAGTCCTCTCTCAGGAGCTATATTATCATCAGACACCCCATACTGTGCTCTTGTCTTTGCATCTGCATCTCGTAGGTCTATCTTGTTTCCTACAATGGCAATAGGAAACTCCTTGGAGTGACCTAGGGATTCATCCAGCCAATGATGTAGTTCCTCAAATGACCTTTCGTTTGTAATATCGTAGACTAGGATGAGCGCCTCGATTGCCTTCAGGAAATCTGCTTGGTATCTACTATAGGACGGACTCCCAAGGCCTCTTGGGCGCGTCCACAGGCGGATTTTGCATGGCAAATCAAGATATGCGGTCCGGATAAAGCAAGAATAGAAATCAGTTATTCCTAGGTCTCTCGCGTCGAACCTCCCTTTTTCTAAGCGACGAATAATGGACCTTGTGCCAGCTGCTGACCTACCTACAATTTTCATATTGAATAAGTAACTATATTCGCCCGATTCATTCAGAGTCATACTGGTCACACGCCATTTCATTCTCTAGCAGGATGGTCTTATAACTACTCAACAGCTTACCGATTAGATCTGGGCAGAGAACTCTCACTTCTTCCAAGAGCACACACCAAATCCTGAAGCATCTGGTTTATTGGTTGCCTGAACTCTCCGATTGATTTGCTTGCCGCATATGCTGGTTCTATCACCACCTCCGTTGTCCAACAAGACAATGTTGCCCAAAGCTGGACGCCCCCCTACCGCAATCTGTTCCTATACAGGATCACAATCACCACAAGTGAGATTCCTGCGAGTTGGATGATTGAGTTAGCAAGTAGATAGATTTCTATCTGTCCATCGTCCCGGGTCTGTGTCTGATTGGTGGTCGTATTAGTAGGTGAATCTGTGGTGCTTGATTCCTGCTTTTGCCACGGCGGGACAGGGATTATGTAATTCTCAAGGAATTCGACGACTGGGTCGATGCTCATGAGCGGATAGAAGTCATAGTTTCCCATATCTATCGTATACCTATAGTCTCCGATTCCGTCGCCATTCACATCGCTACCGCGGTAGTAGTACCAGTAGTTCCCTACAGTGTCGTTATCCCACTTTACTTGACTCTCAACAGCGTCGGCTGGGCTCTTGATGTGGCTGCAGAACGCATTAAGATAGACATAGATGTCAGAAGAAGACTCAAGCTTAATGTCATTCTCCCATGAGCCATTAAAGAGGTTGCCAACAACCGTCAAACTCTGGTGGTTTGCGACATACATCCCAATATCATTGTCCATGATACAGTTGCCAATCACGCTGGCGTCTGAACATTCCATCTCAATGCATACACCGTTGTATGTGATATTGTTGACGTTATTCCCCGCAATCAAGGCATTGTCTGAGGCCCGAAGAGTTATCCCTCCTCCACAGTTTGTTACTAGATTATTCTGGGCTCTCAAGTTGCTGCAAGATGCTTCAAAATAGATGCCGTCCCACTGGGCTTTTGAAATGAGATTTCCGTCGACAACCAATCTTGTGGAATGGCTGGAGCCTATTCCCGCTGATACGGAGTCGAGAATGGTATTCCTGGATACTGTCATATTATCACAGTATTCCATCGATAATCCATTGAGAATTGTGTGTTTGAAGAGGTTGGTGTCAACTTGACATCCGTGGCTGTTGACAAACACAACTCCGTCATATGTCGTGTTCTCAAAAGTATTCCCCTCAATGATTAGACTGTCCGCGCCAATGGCATAGATACCGCCGAAACCTGTGTCGAAGATTGAATTATTCACTATATGCGTATCAAGCGTGCCTACGATGTTGATTGCCTCCTTGGAGCTATGGGAGATGGTGTTCCTTGATATCAGCGTGTCCTTAGAGCCTTGGATGTGGATGTTATCTCCCCCAAACCTCGTGATTGTGCAGTCAGTGACTGACGCATCATCGGTAAATATCTTAAGTCCACCGTTCTCCTTCGTATATGAGCCTACCAGCTGCGAGCTTGAAACATGAAAATGTGAATCGGTTTCCGCCTCAATCCACCATGAGCAGCCGGCTGATGGGTGGAGATAGCAATTCTTGATAGTGAGAGACCCTCCCTTCTCAGCAATGAAGCCAACTCCATCATTAGTGAAGATAACCGTGGAGTTCTCGATAACTAGCTCTGCGCCATTCTTCACGTGGATCCACTCTGACACTGTTATGGTTTCATTCACATGATGTTCGTAGCCAGTTACATCAGATGCCTGAACGAACACTCTTCCCAGTTGGCTCCGCGGTTGTTCTACCTGCCTCAGATTCACCTGAAATGACTGGACCACCGCCACTCCGAGAAACAACATACCAAGAACAGCCAGTGCGTATCGGCCTTGCCGCGTCTTACACAACCCCAACTTCAAGTCATCTGCATACACAAAACCGACAGAAAAGGATAACTCCTTTGGTGCTAAACAACCAAGACTTCTCCGCTCTTTGTTTTGCATTTAGGATGATGACATTGCTCTTTCAGCCTATTCTGTCGGCTTATATCACTGTGTTATGGCGGACAATAACACCTATAC
>CAYPUO010000623.1:0-2657 GCA_964413775.1 uncultured archaeon | reverse complement strand
CGATTACTTTGCCTGAGTAGTAGCTAAGGAACGACTTGGCAGCATTGTATTTTGTCAAGGCGACATACACAATAATAGGATCGTCAGGAAAAGGAGAAGCTGCTGCAAAGAAGAGAGCAAGCGCGCCCCACTTTTGTACTCGTTTCTTCTCGGAATCAAGTCTTGCCAGACTCTCCTCTGAGAGGACAAGTCGAGAGCCCCTTAGAATATAGTAATGAACGGCCTTGGCGGATGTTGCAGCAAGAGCAACAATGATTCCAATCGGTACCCAACCCATTGCAGGGATAAGTAGTGATGCTATCCCTGCAAGAACCATGTTTGAGGGACCAAAGGGCACCATATTGATGAGAAAACATGCAATAAAGAGGCCTAGGTAGCCTTGGAGAATGAGTTCAGTGATTAGCTGGGCAATGTCCTGCATGCTTTAGTGCCGCCACCTATTGAAACTACTAGTTCCGACTTGCTCAAAGAATACTATAGTCTGCTTGAAGGTAGCATATATACGATTCTAGAGAGCAACGCCTTCAACGACGACCTTCTTCACTCCGTCCAAGTCTGATAGTGAAGATTGCAGTTCCTCTGTAGTTGTACTGAGTTGGCTTGGATTGAAATAGCATTCATAAAAACAACGAGTCCCTCGAAGACATACACCCGTAGAGAAGAGTAGGTCTACCAGACCACACTTCTTGAAAATCTGCGAGAGTTTGGTAAGGAAGTCATTGGTAAGCTTCCCTATCTCCAAGCTCAAGTAGGTCACATCGTCGTTTTCAAGCGGGAAAATCTTGATGAGCCTGTCTTTGTGAACCAGGACCATTAGGCCTCTGTCTGTTCCTATTGCCTCCTTGAAGCTCTTTGGAAAGGATACTGTTTCACTATCATCAAAGACCAGCACACGGCCAGCTGTTGCCCCTTCATAATCATCATTGCCAGACATCTAATCACCTGAGATAACGGTTCCCCATGGCCTCTCAAGGAAGCCTATCGACGTATCATGTTGGTGGTCGAATATAAATAAACCTCTCTTGTTTGAATCCCATGCCGCTGCGTGCATTTTTCATTCTCCGGGGGTCTTTTTCAGGGAATGCACACACACTACATAGTGTGTTTAGATGAGCCCTAATCATTCACTCCCTCTGAAGAGATACAGATTAGTATCGGACCTGCGAGTTCAATTCATCTGCGAATACAGACTGTATCTTGAGAAACAACATGGCAAGCCACAGAGCGAGCCGATGCAGAGGGGATTACGCCTTCATGAAATGGCATCGAATGCAGACCAAATCACACAGAGGAGCCACAGTATAGTGAAGTGCTTTCTATTGCTTCTCATTCTAGTTGCGGGGCTGGCGTGGGTATTAGGGTGATTTTATGGAAGTGACTCCAAATACTCTAATGCTGATAATGTTCATCGTAGCAGTCTTGGCATTTGTCTATCTGTTTGGTGGGAATCTCAGGGTCGGCGGTATCTACAGTGTATTCAATGCCAAGAGGGCATCAGGAGATCTGACATCGTTCCTGCAAGTTGCTGGGAAAGATGGACATAGGATAAGAAGCCAACTCTTTGCCGAAGAGAGTGTCGTGTCGATGACATATCGATTTAATGGTAGGGTTGACGCGGCTATCGTTGCTTGGAGCAGTGGGCCGATACTGGAAGCCATTGTGGAACGAAAATTCCCCCACAAGCACCTTCCGACAAAAGCATATCCTGAGGACGTATTTCAGGGCTCCCTCTATGCACTGGCACTCAAGGAGAAGGGCTTCTCAGTTTCCTCCACACACATAGTCACTATCTACTGTATTCAAGATACAGCTGAGAGTTGTCTGAAAAAGGAAACTGGCCTCTATTGCCTGAAGTGTGGGAAGGGTAAGGTGTTCATATCAAAGCTAAGGGAAAGAAGTGTTGTTAAGTCCATAAGCAGACTGGATGAAGTCTGGTACAGAGGGCGAGACCCAGAACCAAACCCCTCGGTGAGCAGCTGCAGACGTTGTCCATACAGCACAGATGGGACCTGCAATTTCACAGCAGTCTAGCAAAAGAGTAATCTTGTTTCAAGCTGCCTGAAAATATATGCACGAGCTAAGGGATTTTGAGGCCCAGGTGAGAATCGCCAAGAGGGAGCTCAAAGAAGTATTCTACACAACGAGAAACGAGGACACCAAATCTGATGCAAAACTGCTCGTAGCAAACATGATTGCGCTCCAGAGATCAATTGAGAGAATACTTGAACTCCGAAGGACCACGAAAGCAACTCTTGTCGTACTTGGTGACAGAAAGGCGAAGATTACCCTGAAGAAATGGTCAACCGGTCTGGTAAGACGAGTCAAGCAGTTCAAGAGTAAGAAAGGCAAGCTTAGACAGGAGCATCTTGAAAGATTCAAGGACTCGCTTCTCAAGTACATCAATGAGATAAATGATGAACTGAATGACTGGATTATAGATATTGAAACGATGGCAGAGTTGCCAAAACCACCAGAATAACCTACTAGTATCTTAAACGGGCAGCTATGCCGCCAAAAGACTTGAGCTGAGCACCTGACTCTGTCTGACTCGAGAAGACAATTAGCTTGGTACCGAAGTTCTGGATTTCATCAAAGTGTTGATCAATGAGATCGGTTTCGTCCTCAACGACCAACAGTGTATCCACTCTTCCTTCGCC
>CAYPUO010000622.1:0-2659 GCA_964413775.1 uncultured archaeon | reverse complement strand
CCCTAAAGGTATCACTTGCTGAAGTCGAGTCACAGAAAGAAATTATGAGAGGCGCGGCTGTAACATTTGATGGATTCATTATCGCCTCGAATTTGAGGGCATATGAGATTGAAGCGCTTCTCGATGACATCTCAAGCAATGAGAACAAACTTCAGGAACCACGGATGATTGCCCACACGGCCCTCGAACCTACCACTTCGTTCTATATTCACCCTGTAGCTGATCAAGGAGTTGCGGCGTTTGTTGTCAAAACTGGTAAGACAGACAGCATATATCAAGAATGTGTTAGTCCCTTTCTCACAACATTTAGGACAGCAGATCTCTCAGATATGAAGAAGCTAAGTCCTATCCAGAAAGAGGAACATACTGGATTCTATGAGCATGACATACTTGTACCTGTTGTGCCTCTAACTAGAATCCTTGACAACTCAAAAGATGTGTTTGCTGGAATGAGCGGAAAGGCACAAGCAACAGTGATAGGCATCCTTCGAGTCATCGATGAAAGAATGACAATCCAGGAAATCCAAGCGAGGATCAATTGCTCGAAGGAGGAGCTCACCGAATCAGTAGCGACGCTAATCACAAGAGGATTCGTTCAGGTAGTTCAGCTATTCCCTATCATGGCAGAGAGGGATGCCCGATTTGCAGCCTATCTAGAGGTCATAGGAATCCCTAAGAAGTCGTATGATATTGTGGACTCTGTTTGGAAATACTGCACGGGCGGATATTCCATAAGAGAAATATCTGAGAAAAGCGGCATTAAGGCGACTCGTATTATGGAAGTCCTACGTACACTAGGTAGCTATGTCACTTGGCAACACGAGCGGAGAATGGAACATGACCGGTAAGATAGTTAGCATACATTCGTTTCGAGGTGGGACAGGTAAATCGAATATCGCGGCCAACCTCGCGGCTACAGCAGCCATAGAAGGAAAGCGTGTCGCCGTGATGGACACAGACATGGCATCACCGGGAATCCACGTTATATTTGGTCAAGGTAGAAAGAAACTCAAGTACACTCTGAACGACTACCTGCGGGGTGAGTGCAAGATTGCACAGACATGCCTAGATATGACTGGTGAGCTCGGCATCAAGTCCGGCAAGTTGTTTCTCATTCCCAGCTCGATGACGGCGACAGACATTACAAGAATCCTGCGTGAAGGTTATGAAGTCAGTGACCTGAGAAATGGATTCACCGATGTTATCAAGCAGAAGGACCTCGACTATCTGATTATCGACACACATCCCGGATTGGACCGGGAAACACTACTCTCTATGGCAACGGCAGACTATCTCTTCGTCGTGGCGAGAATCGATGAGCAGGATCTACTCGGAACAGCCGCAACCCTCAGTGTCGCGAGAAAACTACAGGTTCCCGATATCAGGATCATCATAAACAAGAAGCCATCCATCTATGAGGACAAGGCCATAATTTCTGAAGTCGAGAGCAAGTTCAAAGCTAGAGTTGCCACGATTATCCCGCTACTTCCACTCCTGATTGAGGCAGGCAGCCGCTACATTGTCTCTCTAAGACACCCAGAGAGTGAGTTTACGAAGTCAATGAATGACCTCTACCGAGTTATGCTCTAGCCAGCTAAGAGAGGGCGGCTGAAAGATAGATGATCGCAAGAGAGATGATCAGCAGAATAAAGGATACCAGTAAGACGATGAAAAGGAGCAGTCCTCCGCCTTTATGAGGAACTCGGAAATAGTCGCTACTCATTGCACCTCAGTTATAGTATTGAAAACTGCGGTAATATCCTCTTTGATTCATGAACAAGACCACAACATTTGTATCTTGAAACTCATCAGGCAGTCTCTCCAAGGAGAGAGTCCCAATGGATGTTGAGGTTCGCATTGCAGATGCACGTGAGCGACAGGCGCTCAAGGAATTCTACTCAAGAGAGGGATTGAATTTCCAGACGTTGACCTCAAGAGTCACTCCAGCAGCTAGCGGGATGGCCAGCGAAACCATGTTCATTGTTGGTGTTGTCGAAACACTGGTGGTAGCAGCACTAAGACTGGATATTGGATATGACCCCTCCCTCGGGAAGGTTGGCTTTATTCAACACTTTGAGATTGAAGATGAGCTGGAGTCAACCGACCTCGGAAGAAGGATGATAGAGAGAGCTCTTAAAGTGGGAAACGAAAGGAATCTGAGCTGCATGGAAGCCTTGGTTCCTGAAAACAGGAGAGATGTTGTTGACCTTTATTGCTCATCAGATTTTGAGGAAGACCACAAAGAGGTTCTGCTCAGAAAGTATCTAAAGACTAGAATCTTCTAAGGGTTCCCAGAAACAGCACAAGTCTTAAGCCTGCGGCGGCTAAGACTCGTTTGTCTTCATATCAGAATGTCGGTGTCTTCATGACCCTCACCTGCTTCAGTGCTTCTTCGATTACACACAATAAGCTTCCATGTCAAAGGCTCCAAGATGCATGGTTCTGCATTCCATCCCATGCGGGGACCCTACTTCTATCATTACTGCAAGGATGGAGCGTATAACGGTGACCTGGACCTGCTCGTTGATCTAGCAACTTATTCCGTAATACTGTCCCTGTTCGTCTTCGTGTATCTCAAGATCCGACCCAAGAAGATGTTAGAATGACAGCTAGAGAAACCGATTGGTGGCACAGAGAGCACTGAACCTAAGAAACAAAT
>CAYPUO010000621.1:0-2663 GCA_964413775.1 uncultured archaeon | reverse complement strand
GTGCAGGCGACTCTGCTGTTTCACAGATCGGGCCGTTAAGATATGAGGAGGTCTGCCTCAAGCCGACCCAACGTCTGTTCACGGACATTAAGAAGCTCGTCCCTGTGCTCTACCATGTCTGTGGCAACAGCGCTGCTGTTGACAAGCAAGGTCGTGATATGCTTGAGATGGTTGTCAAGTCGGGAACATCTATTCTTGACATAGACCATCAGGTAGACATGGCCTCAGCGAAAGCGAAGGTGGGCAATAGAGTCTGTATCCGAGGGAACACAGACACATCTCTTCTTGGAAGCCCCATGTATACACGGGCCGAGGTATCAGATGCAATAACTAACAGCATTGAGGCTGGGAAGCCAGGAGGGAGGTACATGTTCGGAGCAGGCTGTGAGTGGCCATGGGCCCCACTGCAACTTGCCGTAGAAAACTTGGAGGTTGCCAGAAGTCTGGTTGAGAAACACGGAGCGTATTGAAATGAAGTCGAGAGAGCGAGTATTAGCGTCACTGAACCACATGGAACCGGATATGGTCCCCCTTGATCTGGGCGGAAATCAGTCAGGGCTTCACATTGTTGCTTACAGAAGACTTCTTGAGTTCCTCGAAATCGATGACCCCCACATTTGCTACCTAGATTTTCTGCAGCAAGCCGCGAAGCCATGTGAGGAATTATTGGAGCGATTTGACATTGATCTCCGATGGATACGTCCGTCATCATCGGTCTTGCCTGAAACATTCACACCTGAGATAGAGGGCAGATTTCAAGGGGTATGGGACCAGTTCGGTGTCTTCTGGGGCAATAGTGCTGACAAGCCATTAGATGAGATTCTCTACTACGATCCTGTCATACACCCTCTTGCTGAGATGAAGCCCGCTCAAGAGATCAAGGAGTACGACTGGCCAGATGGAACAGATAGGACGAAGCTCAAGGGACTACGACAAGAGGCAAAGAAACTCAGAGAAACAACAGAGTATGCAATTGGAACGCCTCCGGTTGGATGCATCTATGAATACACAACCTTTCTCTTTGGATTCAAGAATGCATTGCGACATATGGGGAGAAATCCCGAGCTGATAGTTGCTGCAATGGAAGAGCTCGAACGATATTGGACAGACTATGCCACCGCATTTCTTGATGAAGTGAAGTTCGGGGGCGAGCATTATGTTGATGTCGTATCAAATAACGGCGACTTGGCTCAGCAGAGGGGACCCATTATGAGTCCAAAGCGAATCTATGAGCCCCTAATCAAGCCGATAGAGAAACGGTATGCGCAGACCCTCCATCGTCTTGCGGACATAAAGATCAACTACCATAGCTGTGGGTCAGTTTCACAGTTTATACCACATTTCTCTGACATGGGCTATGACGCAGTGAATCCTGTCCAGATAGGAGCGTATGATATGGAACCCTGCAGTCTCAAGACACGCTTTGGGAGAATGATTACCTTCTGGGGAGGACTATGTGATACCCAGAGGACTCTGCCCTTTGGTTCACCGGAGGAGATACGTCAAGAAGTCAGGCGCAACATTTCCTGTCTGAAACCAGGCGGGGGATACATTGCATCCAACATTCATAACATTACGGCTGAGGTCCCTCCAGAGAACATTGTTGCGATGTTTGATGCAGCAAGAGAGTTCCGCGAGTACTGATAATACGGTTTTCTCGGAATTCCAGAGCTATGAGGCCTTTAGGCTTCACGCAGTGTTATTAGATGAGGCTGAACAATGGCATCACAATACGAATATGAGCGCCGCCTACAACTCAAGCATTTCTTTGACGACCGTGATTCGGGTGCTAAGCGTAGGACATGGCTGGAGGTACAGCTGAGCTCTCCTATCAAGACCCCCGAAGGCTGGGTGAACGACGGTCGAATCCGTGTTTCGCTTGGTGAAGACCGCGACATCAAGGGATCATTCCTGCTGAACATTGAGGAAGCAGCTCGATTGATCAAATCACTTGAGATTGCGGTCGAAGACCATGAGAGAACAAAGACCGACCTCTGGAAACGGTAGCTCTCTCTCATCTCTTTTTCTTCATTGCATCTCCTATCCTAGTGCATTCCCCGCTCTATAAGTAGATTAATGAGGAACAACATCATACTGAATGTATCAATATCAGTGGTGATTGAGTGTGGCGAGTGCGTCAGGGAGCACAAACAGAGTCGTTGTAATGGCTATCATTGTCATTCTCATTTCGGCTGCATCGGTTGCTTATGTCTTCCTAGGCGGTTTCGGAAACGCAGGAAACGACGAGAACGGGAATGTACCAAATAGTCCCATTCTCGGCGTCAATCCTGCAATCCACATAGATGGTGATGTTGCGCTGCATTCTCTTGTGGTCAATAACTCATGGGCCGGGAATGGCACGCCGGAGAATCCATACATCATTGAGAACCAGAGCATCGTAGAGGCTGGCAACTGCATTGATATTCGGAATGTTGAGGCATCCTTTGTTATACAACAGTGTGAACTGTCAGCACCCCTGAACTATTCAGGGATTGCTATCTATCTGGAGAGCTGTTCTAGTGCAATCATAAGGAACTGCCGTACCGAAGGTGGAATGTCGGGGATTGTGCTCTTCCTCTGTGACGATACGGAGGTGTCTAATTGCAATGTCAGTAATGCCGGATGTGGCATCAATGCAACTGCTTCTCATCGTGCCCTAATAG
>CAYPUO010000620.1:0-2672 GCA_964413775.1 uncultured archaeon | reverse complement strand
CTTGTCCAGTTCTTTTATTCTATCATTAAATGTTGATGTCTTTTTCTGCTTTCTTTTAGAAGGCATAGTTCTTTCACTTCATCATTGAGATGCGCTAAATTTGTTATGCGGTTGTATTATACGGAAGGACCAGCATCTCAATATTATCTTCTATGGCCCAGTTACGCATCTACCGCAAGTCGCCTTGTTACACTCCATCCTTGGAATATATACTATATTTGCTCATATAGATTATCGTATTGCATAGCTTGTTGACAATTCTCTGCAGAAAACCTGTGAATAATGCATGCTTTCCGGATTTCATCCGCAGAATCTGTCGCCTGAGCAGAATGTTCGAACTGGTTTCACATGGAATAGCTCCAATGTTCCACCGAGATATGCATACTCGTTGCACATTCTAGCTGAATCTGAGTCATGATTAGGAACTATCCTAGCCCCAACCTATCTCAAGTGCACTATTCAAGTCGATTTCATCATATATTCGACTATTATCTACCATTTCTGCGTAATTTGCCTTATAGGACCGTTTTCTCTCCCATAACAAGTCTTTCTAGTCTATTTAGTGATAGATACCCTTGAGATTACAAAAGGATTCACAGCTAGGTAGACACCACTGTGGGACCAGTGCAGACTTGGGGTCAGAGAGTGAATCTCATAGACAAGTTGGGATGCTAGGATGATTACCTCTGACTACAAGCTTAGGTTATGTTGTATCTATTGTGGCGCTGCCTAGTCTGGGGTCCCTTCAAAGGTGAGGGTCTTGAGGAAATGGATTAGGAAAGAGATCAGGCGCACAGGAGAAATACGAGCTAATGGCTGGAAGGACCGTGACACTGAAGAATTAGGGGTGCTTTTGTTCTGCTGTGCCGTCATACTAGAGGTGATACTATAGTGTCTTCTAGGTTGAACAGATACCGCGCACTCCTACTGGCACTGATCCTTGCCCTGGTGGCAGCGCCTGTGGCGGTTGGTCCTGCCATCCACAAGACGTCTGGAGCTGCTGCTGAAGACTTCCCTAGCACTCCCCCAGTAACGCCGTACAAGACATTTGCAGCTGCAGCAAGCGAGATGTTCTCTCCCGTGTCCGGAGTCTATAGCTGGTCGTTGGGAAGGCTCGATGGACTTACTCCAAGTGATGCTGGTTTCAGTCTTTCTCCTATCCAGACGGACAACAGTGTGTACGGGGAACTCCAAGAGGTGCCCGATGTCCTCACATCCCGCTTTGAGGTTATCCTCTCGATAGACACCAGTGGTCACTCGGACTACCTCTCCCATGAGATCCAAGTGCAGGGATATTGTGGTCTAGACCAAGAGGAGCTAGAGTTTTACTGGTCCGATAGTCCCACAGGGACTTACACCTACTTGTTCTCCATCACGAGTGGCTCGGACAGCCAGAAGTCCCAGAGCGTATCGATTACTACGGGCACAGTCTATGTCAAGATAGTTGACCAGGACGTAGGGTTCCTTGAAGGCGACAGCACATGGGAGATTGACTATGTACGGGTCAGGTTCTCGGACCCGCCTCCAGTCAATGACTGGGTCAGCGTGGACCAGATCTATGACACGGATAACTTCTATCCGGGTCGTGGGCTTGGGACAAACACATACTACACTTTTGACATCGCCTCATCCGACGAGTCAGGTGGCGCTACAATCACCACACAGAGCCTGACCTGCAAGATGAGCGGAAGCTCGGCCCTATGGTCAGTGCAGTGGAGTCTAGCGAGTGGTTTCACCGAAGCTGACCCTTTCAATAGGATTGAGCTGGATGCAGGACTATCATCTACATCTGTAAGCGGGAGCAGGCGTCGGACGTACTTTGCGATCTCGATCATGTTCGCTCACGGGAGCTATAGTGATGTTGACTGGGAGGTCTACTGCTGCACATCAACAGCATCTGAGGCAACAACGTATGATGGCATCTATCAGGATGGCTATGTAAAGAATGCGGACTTCGTGACCACCCTGGAATGGATGCAGAGTCCCACTCTTGAGAAGACCGACCGATGCAACCCCGGGGAAAACGTTGCTCTTGCAGGAAATGTGAGGTTCACCGGGTCGGCGACAAACGTCTATCCTCTGACAGCCTATGCGGCTGTGTCCCGCACGGAGCCATCAAGCTCGGCTTGGTCCACGACTCAAGACCTCAGTTCAGGTTCACTCAATGTTCCTTGCCCGACCACAGGAGTATCCGGCGCCACGAACACATTCTCCGTTACGCTGAAAGAGGCAGGTACAGACAGGACCTTGCTGGGTCCTGTTTCTGATAGTGTCCTTCTAGACAAGGTCGTGGCCTTCGACTATGGAGTGAGTGACGGATGGGATGATGTCGGGTCAACACCCACTATCTACACTAGCCTGAAGTATGAGAGCGATGGTGCCCTGATAACAGATGGCGCTGTCACTTGGAGTGGCATCACGCTGTCATATAATACTCAATCCGGCATAGAGAGGTGGGAAGGCACTGTTCCTGCCGAGGACTCTCCCACGACCAATGTCTACGACATAATATCAGTGACAACTCCCGAAGGTGTCACAGCCATCCAGAGCCATCCCAGTGTCACCGTGGTCTGGGACAGGGTCAGGGTAAACTCTATGAAGGCATATCGCGTGACAGATGGCGTAGAGGACTACGAGATAGCAGTGGGCGATAGTTTCTATGTGCAAGTCCA
>CAYPUO010000619.1:0-2673 GCA_964413775.1 uncultured archaeon | reverse complement strand
GGCTGTATCCACACGAAGGATACATCTCTGAAATTGGCGAGGGCCCTGGCTATGGATACAATGTTAACATGCCCTTCCCGCTAGACTCTGGCGATGCTGTCTACAAGTATGCCTTCGACCAGCTCATACCGTCCCTTGTGCAATCCTATGAACCCGAATTCATTGTCTTCCTACCCGGCTTTGATGCACACTATCGTGACCCGCTTGCTCAACTCAACTTGACGACTGAAATGATTCGCTATGTTGCCGCATACATCCATGGCGCCGCACACAAGTGGAGCCAGGGCCGCCTAGGCGTGGTGTCAGGTGGCGGCTATCATCCAGAGGCTTTCCAGTGGGGCATAGGTGAGGTCATGTCTGTGATCACAGGACATGAGTTTCATGCTCCTGCTCAGAAGCCTCCCTTTGAGGATGACGAAGAGACATGGGAGATAGTCAGGAAAAACGTGAGCGAGGTTAAGGCTCTCCTTTTTCCCCTGCATAACATCAATCAGTAATAGACTGGCTTCTACTTTCATTTTGCCTTGGCGTTGTCCTATCTGAACGGTCTGGCACCTGTTATAGTCTATAGACTTACAGCCGACACAAGTCCACTCAACGAGTGGAGTTGCTGTCCTTCGATAGGCACGAAACAAATAATACAACCCCCTACGACTAATTTAGCGGCTAGTAGAACAGACTGTGTACTCTGAAAGGGGCATTTGCAATGGCCAAGAAGACCAAGCGCTCTTCTCGCACATCGAGGAATTCAGGCATCCAATACAAAATGGGGGATATCAGTGTTAATGGAGATGTCCTTGACCTTATTGTTGAGCATAGTCATGATGCAGTCCTAATTGTCAACGAGCAGTTCAAATTTGAGTATGTAAGCGAAGAGGGCTACAAGATGGTACATGCAAAGCCCGGTGAGCTCATCGGCGTTGACTTTCGCAAGTCCCTTCCCGATGATGTAAAGCCCATGATGGTGCAGAGATTACAGGCCCGGTATAAAGGGGAGGAACCGCCATCCTCCTACAGCACAAGAATCCTTGACATGGATGGAAACGTTCTACATGTTGATCTTCGGATAAAGCTGATTGATACAGTTGATGGGCAACGCAAGGTCCTTGTCATGCTTCAAGACCGCACTGAGGAGATGGACAGCCAACTAGCACTCAAAGAGTCGGAGGAGCGATATCGAAAACTGGTCGAAACCGTAAATGATGGCGTTGTGATTGACGATCACGATGGAATCATGGTATGGGCAAATGATGCATTCTGCAAGATGATGGAGTATTCAGAAGAGGAACTCATTGGCAAACCTTGGCTCAACTTCACGAAGAACAAGGATAGAGACCTTCTGAGATCCAAGGTTGAAGAACGCAAATCAGGTCGGACCGGCAGGTATGAGCTGGAATGGGTGACGAAGTCAGGTCGAGTTCTTCCTACCATTATATCTGCAGCTCCTATGTTTGATAATAGCGGCAACTTCATTGGGACATCTGGTGTTGTGACTGACATCTCCCTCCAGAAGGAGTCAGAAGATACTGTTCAGTTCTACTTGGATCTTCTTACGCATGACGTGGCGAACCAACTGCAAGTCATTATGACCTCGACTGGTCTGCTTGACCATGAGCTGCCTAAGTCCTACATTGACGATGCTCGTCAAGATATCGTTGATGCCGTTGAGAGATGCAATCGCTTGATAACCAAAGTGAAGCGAGCTGGTCAAACGAGATATCTTCCCCGTACAAGAATGGACCTATCTACGGTCCTGAAAGAGAAGACTGCGGTTCTTGAGAGAGTGTATAACACTGAGGTCGTCTTGGAAGGAGTTGAAGATGAAGCCATAGTCTGGGCAGATGCTCTTCTTGGTGAGTTGGTATGGAACCTTCTTGAGAATGCAGCTCGTCACAATGTATCTGAGGGAAGAAAGGTATGGGTGTCCGCCTCCAAGAAAAATGGAACGTTCCAATTGAGCATCTCAGACAACGGGCCTGGGATTTCCAAAGCCAAGAAGAAGTTGCTCTTCGATAAAACGAAACGATCCAGCGGTGTTGGTCTGACTCTAGTATTCCAGATGGTCAGGAAATACGGCGGAACCATAAAGCTCACTGACAGAGTAAAGGGCGACCCCTCTAAAGGGGCAAGGTTCACTATCACCTTAAAGGAAGCAAAAGTCGACTGACGTTCCAATCAGCTAATGACTTATCGCTTTATCCTTCTGCTGATCCTGTCGTACAGGCCAACGTAGAAATCACGTTTCTTTACTCTATTCCTGTTGATGTCGAAGAAATTCGTTTTGATTTTGTAGAGCTTTCCTTTTACTTCGTCATAGGGCTTCAGTCTTTTGCCTCTGCACATCGACTCGAAAACTGAGGCAACGGTCTCAGGAAAATTGTCAATATACTGACACCGCTTCATCTGGATATGAAGAAGAGTGCTCTTGAGAAGATCCTCTTGAGTAACAGTTGAAATTGCCATTGCACGGTCCCGAGCAGAGTATTATTAGATATTAGTAAATAAGAGTTATGGTGGAATTCTACGAGAAACCCTATTCTCAAACGTAGAGTGCATCAAATGGTTGTTCCATATCAATGTCAAAACGTTGGACATTTAACTTCCAAGTGAGAAACAAATAGCAGGTTGTCCTACTAATGCGAGTGGCTTCTATAATAGACATCAGTCTTGTAG
>CAYPUO010000618.1:0-2679 GCA_964413775.1 uncultured archaeon | reverse complement strand
GTCCAGATGATGTCCATTGATGTCGGTATGACAGGGAGTGTCAGAGTATGAGTGCTGTCTGATTGTCCTTCATATCCATATAGCCCGGCCTTGACACTAAGGCTGTGAGTTCCAACCCCTGGGGGGACGTCAGAGCCATTGAACCGGAATTCAAAGAATCCTGATGTTGAATTCCATTGGAGTACCCATGTATTGAGTCCAATGGTTGCATTGACCTCTGCGCTGGGAATAGGTGTGTTGTCCGTCATCGTGTAGTTGACTTGGAGGACAGTAGAATCGAAGTAGCTGAGGTCATTACCATTTGACCATTGTATCGCGAATGAAGTGGGCTCGACGCGGAGCGTTATGTTGAGGGAGTCGTCCACTTGTTGGATGTAGCCAAACAGTCCTGCTCTGACAGTAAGGTTGTATGTGCCAAATCCAGGCAGAACGTCGGTCCCATTGAGCTGAATTCTGTAATCTTGGTTATCGGAGTTCCAAAGGAGAGTCCACCAGTTGGAATCTATGGTCACATTTACGGCCGCATCAACGACTGCAGAGCCATTGCTCATCTTATAGTCTGCAATGAGTACTGAGAACTCTGTGAACGTGATATTATTATCCGGTGCAAGCGCCACCGTCAGACTGGTTCCCTCAAGAGATACTTCCAGGAAATCCGAGTCACCTGGGGGTCCTTCATATCCGAATTTGTCTGCGAGGATTATGAGGGGATGTATCCCGAGTCCAGGCAAAGCGTCAGAGCCATTAAAGGTAATGATGTAGCTCTGTGATGACTCGTTCCAGATGAGTGGCCACCTCTTCGAATCGATGGTTACATTGAGAATGGCATCCCGAATTGCAGTGCCGTTGCTCATCCTATAACTCACATTGAGAATTGCATGGCCAACATACGTTATTACATTCGATGGAATCCAATTGTGTGTGAGTGTGGTGAACTCCTCTCTAAGAACCAGACTCCCTGTGCTGTTCACTTGTCCCTCAAATCCGAAAACGTATGCTTTGACGATTATAGTATGGGTGCCAAGCCCAGGATCAGCATCTGTTCCATTGAATCGAATCTGATAGAATCCTGAGGTGTCATTCCAAGTCAAGTTCCACATGGTTAATCCAATTGTGACATTTACCTTGGCATCTGAGATTGAAACTCCCGAGGTCCTCGAGTAATTGACTAGTAGGACAGTATAGTCTACAAAGCTAATGTTGTTTCCATTTGACCATTGGAAACTGAGTTCTGTTGGCTCTTCGCTAAGAGTAATGCCATGTAGAGTAGCATTTTGGCCTCGGAAGCCGAAGTGACTCGCTTTCACCATAGCATCAAACACGCCAAACCCAGGGGGGCTGTCCGACCCGTTGATGCGTATTCTATAGTCTTTATTTGCTGGATCCCATATGAGGAGCCAATAACTGGTCCCAAGAGTTACATTGACGAGTGCTCCGGTAACTGGCGATGCATCGCTCATGCGGTAGTCTGCTATGATTGTTGAATACTGTGTGTATGTAATGTCACTGTCTGGAGTAATTGAAACGACGAGAGTTGTATTCTCTACATCTATAGTGATTATCTGGGACGCATCCACCCAGCTAGCATAGCCATACTTGTCGGCCCGAATGAGAATGCTATGTTTTCCTAATCCCGGGAATGAGTCGTTGCCACGAAACAGATAAACATAGGTGCCCGAGCCTTCATCCCAGTTGAGTGAATGAATTGTTGTGTCAATTGTGAAATTGAGTTGTCCCCCTGCGACAGCAGAGCCGTTGCTCATGGTATAACTAACTCTCATTATCGTCTGCTGAACGTAGGTAATCGTATCGGTGTTGGTCCACTGGACAGCTAATAAGGTCATCTCTTCAGAGATTGTTAGGTTTTCGTAGTTGTCCGGTAGTCCATCGTATCCATGTTTCTCTACGCTGATGTTGAGAGTGTGGATTCCAAAACCTGGTTGTGCTGCGTCGCCAAGAAACGTATAGTTGTATGTCTGGCTCTGCGAATCATAATCCAAGGTATATACGATGCCATCTACAGTGAAGTTGGCAGTGGCGAATGCTATTGGCGTACCGTTCGACATCCTGTATACAATTGAAAGAGTTGTTGCTCCAACGTATGTTATACTATTGCCACCTGACCATTGAATTGAGAGAGTTGTTGGCTCTTTTCTAAGTGTAATGTTCTGGTATGCGTCCACCTGTGCCTGATATCCATCACGCCACGCTCTGATCGTGATGCTAAAAGTGCCAAACCCCGGATCCGGGTCTGTCCCATTGAATTCCATCTCATAGAGTTGACTCGTGAAATTCCAGTGCAACTGCCAAGGAGTCGACCCTATGGTTGCGTTCACTGCTGCGTCTGTGATATTCTCCCCGGAGATGCGCTGATATGCAACAGAAAGATACGTGTGCCGTAGGTAAGTGATATTGTTGCCATTTGACCAATGAATGGCCAATGGCTGTGTTTCGTGCACAAGCTCTATAGATATGGTTAGACTTTGATTTACAAGTCCATACCCTTCTGCATACACCTTAACGTCATGGGCACCAGGGCTCTTTCCTGATGTCGGCAGGGTTGCAGTCCAGCTGCCATTCAAGTGATCAATAAGAGTCGTATTGGCACCTCCGTCGAAGCTGTATTCGACTGCGCATTCAGCACCTGTTAAGCCGGTCGCTGTGAATAAGTTTTCAAAC
>CAYPUO010000617.1:0-2680 GCA_964413775.1 uncultured archaeon | reverse complement strand
GCTAGGGCTCCAAACACCTTCTGGGCGGCATTTCCAGCGTAAGCAGCCGCGCCAACTGCAACTCCAAGCAAGACCCAGGACATATGGTTGATCGAAGTGTACGCAACCATTGATTTCATGTCAGTCTGTGCCATTGCTGTAAATGCGGCATAGATACATGTGAATATCGCGAGTATCGCCAAAGGTATACTCAATCGAGCAAAGCCTTCTGGGTCCATCCAGAGGCCCAATCGGATGAACGTATAGCCACCCATCTTTAGGAGTATCCCTGCCAAGATGACTGAGCCCGGTGTCGGAGCCTTGACGTGTGCCCACGGAAGCCAGTTGTGTAGTGGGAAGACAGGTAGCTTGACACCTGCGCCAACAAACACAGCAAGAGCAAACCCAATCTGGACATCAGGTGAAAGCCCCATCTCCCTTAGTTTTGCCATCTCGAATGTATGAGTCGGAGCGAAGAAGAAGAGTGCGAAGAAAGATATCACCATCACAGCTGAGCCAAGGTGTGTGTAAATAACAAACTTGACAGCTGCATGCTGTGAGCCTTCCTCACCCCAACGACCGATGATAAAGAACATCGGGATCAAGACAAGCTCCCAGAAGATGAAGAAGCTGAACAGGTCAATTGACATGAACACGCCGAGTAGGCCAGCCTGCAGCATTAGGAAGAACGAATAGTACATCGACTTTGACTCTTTGATGTGATGAGAGCAAATGGCCGCCGCAAGCACAACCAGATTAGATAGGACAATCATCACCACAGACAGGCCGTCGACCCCGAGGAGTATCTGGAGAAGAGCGGAGTCCTGTGCGTACGGCATTTGAGCTATTGTAAACTGCCAGTAGTAGATGCCTGTATAGGCAGAGGTAATCTGGGCAGAGGGATCTAGCGCAAGTGCTAGCACAAGCGAGAGAACCATTTCAATAATTGCTATAAGAAGCGTGATGGGACGCGCTGACTTGGAACCCAGAAGGAGGACAAGGACTGCACCAACCAAGGGTACAAACAGCATGAACGGAAGTATGCCCAGTGGAAGCGCTGCGGCTATTGCCTGCGCTATTTGTAGTGGCACTTTAGATTACCCCCAGGAGTATGAGCAGGATTAGAATCAGCATTCCGAACCCAAAGATGACCACGGATACGTAGTCATTGATGCGGCCAGTCTGCACTGCCTGTCCTGTCGTGGATGCGCCAACGCTGCGCGTTGAAACACCTTCAGCAAATCCATCTACAACATGATCATCAAACCATCGGACTCTGCGTGAGATGCCCTTTGCAGCATCAGCAGACCCAAAGTCAATACCATCGATTATCTTGTTGTCCACTTTGACTCTGTACCATTCAGCAAAGCTGAGGAACTTGTACAGCACCCAGTAATAGAACTCGTTGATGTACCAGCGGTGACGCAGGAATTTGTAGACTTTTCTCCGCATGCCAGACTCAGGCACAAATGAGTTAGGTCTGTCTGCATGCCTGATATACATGAGGTATGCAGGAACGCCACCAATTACCAAGGCAACCAGAGTCACAGCGAATGGAACGAATCCCGTCGCACTGAACTTGACTGTTATCATTTCCATGAGGATATCAGACCAGGCCACATCTGTGCCCATCAAGATATTCTGAACGAATGGATATACAAGGAATGCGACAATGCTAAACGCCGCCAGAACGTACAGAGGAATCATCATTGCCGGACCCGGGTCATGTGGTGCCGAGTGATGTTCGTCTGAACCGTGTGAGTCCTCGCTGTTGTCTGAGTCTGCCACTTCGTGCTTCTCAGAGTCTTGCTCCTCTTCGTGGTGCTCAGAGTCTTCACTCTCGTGTTTCCAATTCTCAGGACCATAGAATGTCAGACCCATGAGCCTGAAGCTGTAGAAAATCGTACATGCTGCTGCAACAACTGAGAAGAGGAATACGAGCCATCCCACTGACACCAGGAGAATTCCGCCGTGAGCGATGATGTCTTGTTCAACCAGAACAAGATTGTATGCATACTCTATGATGGAGTCCTTCGACCAGAACCCTGAGAAAGGCGGTATGCCAGAGAGGGCAAGAACGCCAACCCACATGATAATGAACGTCTTTCTCATGTGTTTCTTGAGGCCGCCCATCCGGGAGACATACTTCGAGTGCACCATATGTATGATTCCACCTGAAGCGAGGAAGAGCAGCGCCTTGAAGACACCGTGCGATATCACATGTAGTATGCTTGCTGTAAAGGCCATCTCGTATGGTGCCTCCATACTAGTTATGTGAAGTATCTGCTCACCGTAAATCCCATAGAATGCAAGTAACCCGGCTGTGCCAAGACCCAGCATCATGTAGCCCAGTTGACTCAGAGTTGAGAAGGCAAGGATCTGCTTGAGCTCGTTAGAGGTGATACCCATCGTGGCTGTCATGAGGGCAGTAATGCCACCGATGACTGCCACTACAATGAAGAAGAATGTGATTGCGTTAGCACCCGCAATCTGCATGATATTGAACGTCTGCGGCGCGGTGTGGACTTCCGCTATGGAATTTGCCTGTGCAGAGACCATTGTCAGTAGGAATCTTGCAGTGATATAGATACCAGCCTTGACCATTGTCGCTGCGTGGATAAGGGCAGACACGCTTGTTGGGCCCGCCATGGCTTCAGGTAGGCAGACTTGCAGTGGCGCCTGTCCAGATTTACCTATCGCC
>CAYPUO010000616.1:0-2688 GCA_964413775.1 uncultured archaeon | reverse complement strand
TTGTTATCGCGCTAGTCGCAAAGGTGAAGTGGAGTGCATTCCGAAGACCTGTTTCCCTAGCCACTCTATACAGGTCATCACTTGTATCTGGCGTGAGCGAATTCAGGACTACTCTCTCAAGCAGACCTGCCTCCTTTGCCCTCAGGAGTCCTGCGGAGTTGACCGCACCATCACCAGACCCGTCAATCAATAGCGGAAAGCTGCAGGCATCTGATAGATAGGTCAAGTACTCCTCCATGGCCCGCGGAGTTGTAGCAACGACATCAAGCATTGTAGAAAGCCCGGTCTTATCGCCCATTTCCGACAGCATGCCAAGGATGTCTTCCGTGGCCTTCTTATTGATGTCACCCGTCTGGGCGTTTCGAACAAGGCTGTCCTTCGAGTAGAATATCGACGGGACGACCACCGTGGCATTCCTGCCTGGTAGCCCGCCAATCTTCACATCACCTATTACGAGCGTCTTTTGCTCAACAGCATACTGGAACAGCATAGGCACCTTCGAGCCTCAGCAGACTCTGACGTATTTAAGCTATCCACTGACCACAATCGTTGATTGCCTGACATGGCTCCCGAGCCTCCTAGAATTCTGAGTCCCTATTCAGAGGGACAGCAGTTGGATTTTCGCTAGTGGCTAGCACCAAGGATAAGACAGAGCATTGCGGAGGAGATGACTTTGACCTGAACGTCATCCGCAACAGATAAGACGATTAGAGCACTGACTAATCTCTATGAAAGCAATGACTAGGAACCAGAAGATACTCGCAGGCGTGGCCATCACTGCAATCGTTGTAGTTGGTCTGATTATCGCTGCGAATCCTAGTCTATTCCAACAGAATGGCCTAGCAGACTTCCCAGATTTTTACACAAAGAACGAAGACTACTACCTTACCAGAATCGGAGCTGTTCCGAATATAGATAGAGACAGCTATCGGCTCAAGATAACGGGGCTCGTTGACAACCCCACCGACTTCTCATTAGATGAACTTGAGGCATTGAACCTGACTGAACTGCCTCTTACCATCGAGTGTATTGGTAATGGCCCCGATGGAAAACTAGTAGGTACCGCAATGTGGAAGGGCTTCAATGTTTTTGACCTGTTGGAGTCACTGGGCATGTCGGAGAACGCAACAGGGATTAAGTGCACGGCTGCAGATGGATACTATGCCTCCTACACATTGGGCCAGTTAGAGAACAACGGAGTTCTCGGGGCGCTCTACATGAATGGCGTGGAGATTCCTCCTGTACAAGGATTTCCATTGAGACTATTGAATCCTGGGTACTACGGTGTCAAACAGCCTGCGTGGGTAACCGGAATCGAGGTGATTGATAGACCTCTGGAGGACTACTGGCAGGATCGTGGATGGGACACCTCGCAGCCCATTGCAATCGACTCGAAGATCTTCTTTCCAGATACCACAATCACGATAAGTCCGGGCGATGACCTGAGAGTAGGGGGATGTGCATATGGTGGCACACGTGTGAAACTGGTTGAGTATACTACCGACGGTGGTGCCGCATGGAGCAACGCAACAATTGTGAAGCAGATAGATGCAGACAACGTGTGGGTGTTCTGGGAGGCGCACCTTAACTTCTCCACTAAAGGTCAGTATATTATGGGGATTAGGGCCACTGACATCTATGGCAACCAACAGCCGCGGACAGACACCACACCTCTTAATGGGACCAATAGCTGGCCAACGCTGGTTATTGACGTGACATGAGAGGTAACGCCTGCTATCTGGGTCTAGAGTCCTAGACCTCATTGATCTATGTCGAACGAGAATGGAAGAGAGAAGGGTACTCAAGATCGCCAATAATAGCCTCAATCACCCTCTTGTCAATGATGCCCCACGACTGAAACATGCCCTTGTCCAGAAACTCCTCTCTTACGCTCTGAATACACCCCACCATGACTGACATCAGGCAATACCTTGTCCCAATACTATTCATCTACTCATTAATGAATTTGGAAGGTTGGAGTAAGGCATGCCAAAGCAGTTGGAGGAACACTAGTGGACAACGCATTGCATCAGTCTAATCAATTATAATCTGGCCTTTCAAAACAACGAAGAACTGAGGTTGAGCAGAATTGCAGAACTACGAAGGGTTGGTCTGGTTGTTAATCCCATTCGTCTTCATTATCGTCATAGCTTTGCTCATGATAGTCCCCAAATCAGGCTCAGCAAACCAAAAGAGAGCGTTCTATGTTGTCATTGCTGTTGGGCTGGTTATTGTCGGAGCTTACTACATCATTCGGACTTTCGTTATACCTCCGTAGTCGGTATGGCTTCAAACACGCATTACTGGCAGCCGAGAATTCACGGATGACTCTGTGACAAAACCTGCAGAATGGCAAAGCTTGAATACACGAAGTTAACCTACACTCCTTCCATCAGCTTGCAGGTATGGGATAGACATGAGCCATCAAAGCCAAGTCTGGATTAATCGAGACTATGTCCTATGCAGCGGATGCAGGAGATGTGAGATCGCTTGTTCTCTGCATCATGAGAAACAAATCTGGCCTGAGGCATCAAGGGTCCGCGTATTCATGTATGTTCCAGGAATCGAGATTCCGCATCTATGTTTTCAGTGTGATCACCCTGAGTGTGTGGAAGCGTGTCCTGAAGGGGCACTGTCAGTCAACGAGCAGACAGGAGGCATCAGCGTAGACGATACACTGTGCACCGC
>CAYPUO010000615.1:0-2688 GCA_964413775.1 uncultured archaeon | reverse complement strand
ACTCACAGATAATGGCCTGCGGGGTGGCGGGGCCTTGACTTATGAACTCGTAAAAACGCTGCAAGATAGACCATTGTCAAGTGTAGTAGAACTCACACTGAGTTGCATGGTTTCAGAGAACACAGATGCACTTCATCGCTTGGTAGAAGCGCTCCTTTCACTCTAGGTGCTTTGCTATGGCCGCGAGTACTGAGATAAAAGAGATGCAGCTACCCTTTCCGCATGGAATCGAGGTTGAACTTCAAGTCATTAACAAAGACGGGAGTTGGATCAAGGGAGAAGAGGTACTCAACGTATTTGACAGACTGGTTTCAAACGCAAAGACACTACTGGACAAGAGAATAAGAACCTCGCATGTACCTTCCGTAAAGAGGAAGTACAAGCAATCTACCCAGACAGAAGAGGGAGAACGAGGCTCAAGAGTTGTAGCGTCATATGAAGACCCATCCGGAAAAGTCAAGGAGTTTACACTCGTTGGACATGACCCCAATGTGACAAGTCTGACATGGATCCTTGAGATTGCCACGCCTCCATGCACGACGCTTGAGGAGCTAGCTTGGTGGGTGCAGACACTGATTGCAATCTCCTACGACTCTCTCCCCAAGGATGCGAATGTCACACTTGTATCCACTGGCCTGAATCCAGCACAAGAATACATGAAAAACCTCTCCTTTGGTGAGCACCATCATATCCTCGGACCGGAAACCTCAGAGAAAGTAAGAATTGGCGTCTACAACATGATACGGAACTTTATACCTCATATTATTGCTTTGACCGTTAATTCGCCATTCGAGAACAAGAAGACAACAGATGAAGTGTGGGTGGATGAGTCCGGAAAGACGAGAGCCCCAAAGTGCAAGCGCTCTATTAGACTTATCAAGAATACAACACAACTTGGACCGACCAACGAGTTTGAATTCATTCCTTACTTGCTCGGCCCGGATGTTGAAGGCTTTGCACAACATGTCAACAGAAGCTATGCTAGGATGGTGGACCTCTATCCATTTACTCGTTTGAAGACAATCGAACTGAGAGTTTCTGACACGCAGTTATCTGTCCCGCGGAGGATAGGAGTTGCCCTGCTTCTTCAGACTCTCGCTCTAAAGGCTAAGAAAATGATTGAAGCGGGAGAAACGATACCTGATGTTGGAGCTGATGCACTTGCTGCAAACAGAGATTCCGCAGTCGATGCGGGACTGTGGGGTCCATTTAGGGCTTCCAAGGCAGACCCCACTGACGATTACATTAGGGCATACAACATGCACATTGACGACGATGGCTCTCCAGACACTAAGAAGCAGAACCGTTTCCTGGGAGATGCAGTTGTTTCTATGTTCTATCTTGTCCGCGATGAACTTGAAGAACTTGATGTGATTGACAACCCATTCATGCAGCCACTTCTTGTATCCATATTCGGCAGCGAGTTTTCTGCTCCAAGAACAACTGAGGCAGATTTCCAACTGGATGTGTACGCAAAATCGGACCTCAATCTGGTCGTACTCCTCCGAAGACTCACTGAGATAACAAGAGAGTGTTGTATCAACTGGCTGTATGATCCCTTGGAAGGCACGCCACAACTGCCCACCTGGCTATGTTGGTGGAAGGGGATTGAACCCGAAATCGTTACCGAAAAGGAGAGGATTTTCTCTGGCCAGAAAGCTCATGTGTCTGTTTCGATCAGGAATGCACTTCCCCGTCCTGTCGAGGACCTTACATTCATCTACTCAATCGAAGATTCAGACAGAAGCCTAGTTGAAAGAAATGTCATTCCAATCCCTCGTATTGACCCAGGCGAAATACATATCCAACATCTTGAATTCAACACTTCAAAGGGGGTTCCTGCATACAACATCTTGGTTTCTGTTGGACTTGGCGGGCGCGAGGTTCATGTAACAGGCTCAATCCAGACATTCTGGACGAAGTCATCGATACGACCTACAACAACGACGATATTTGCAGACGGTGCCACTCAGATTCCATTCTCAGGTGAAATTGAAACGAGCTATCCTGACACGGAATTCCTTGCAGCTAAGGTGAGCGTTCTTTCGCCGATGAGAGAAAAGGTCCTCGCTGAAGTTGAACAGCCGCTTTCAGTAGAACCCGGAGGGCTCATTGCTTTCAAGAATACTGATTTCCCACCACTCGTGGTGCCGGATGATTTCTCCAGGGGCGTGGAGAGATGTGTCCTGAGAATAGTCCTCACTGATTCCGAGGGCGAAGAAGTCACAACGAGTATGTCTAGACCATTCTATATTGGCTTCGTTAGAAAAGGACCTAGGATTCTTATCCATGCCGAGCTAAAAGAGACATATCAACCCGGAGAGAAATTGGTCGGTAGAGTGGAACTGAAATCCAAGGGAGAGTCTATTCCAAAGAGAGCCACGGCCGCTGTGATGTTTCTGGCAGACACTGGGAGAAGACACCCTATCACAACTCTCCACGTGAAAGACTTGCTTCAGGGACCAGCGGAGTTCGAGTGGAAGGTGCCTGCAATCCCTTCAGAGAATTCTGCGGAGCGAACAGGTGCGATTCGGGTTGAGCTAGCCAAAATGACAGAGATTATCAGCTCCTCAATGTCTCGAAGATTCAGACTGGAACATATCGGTGTCAGAATCAGCATTGATTCGCTTCGAGTCCCACAGAAAACCCAAGTGGGCTCTAAGATATCAGGTTGGATGAGGATAAGGC
>CAYPUO010000614.1:681-2690 GCA_964413775.1 uncultured archaeon | reverse complement strand
CATTGGCATAGCTGCTTTACGTGCTGGGGCGATTTTCTACATCATGACCTCGGCAGCGGACATCGCTCAACATCTCTTCGTTCCCACTCTAAAGAGAGTCGGATTCCGATACGGTCTCTTCCTTCAGTGTCAGTATTCGATACCGGCCATGATTCTACCACTCCTCATCTGTCGCATCAGGTCCTTGCTAGTCGGCTATGGAAAGGGCGACTGCCAGGAATACAACCAGTTTTCACTAGCCGACGAAGGAGCGAAGGACGAGCGCACGTGTCTCAATTCACCAGCCTACAACTATGTCCTTGAATTTCTACATAAAATCGCCTCTGCCCACCGCAATAGTGGACAGAGTTACTGCTGCTACAATCAGGAAGGTTCTTTGTATGTCCCTGTCGTCAAGACGTGAGTCCTCCGCGCCCTCTTAAGAAGCGAGATGGCTCAGGCAAAATGGTCCCTGTATCTGTGTCTGGTGAGGAGCGAGCAAGCTGTTAATTCTCACTTGATGGATTAAGGGTTCCAAAACTGCATCCACATGTGGATCAATAACGCACGAAACTGGTTCTGCCACAATTGAGGTATGCGGGTCCCAAAATACGTCCGCGGCTAGGGCATTGACACATGGGGTCAGATCAGCCACCATTTGAGGACCTTTCTCCAATGGAGGTCCTCTCTTGTTTGCACGGCTGCTACTGCTGTGGAATGTCTTCCGAAGTTCCCTCAGATCCCGGCAACAAGTTGTTCTTGAGAACATTGACCTTAGGCACCAGCTTGCTGCGCTCTGCAGAAGCTCAAGACGGCGAGGACTGGGGCAAAATGATCCCCTTTTCTGGTCATGGCTATCCCGGCTCTGGAGGGGATGGAGAGGTGCAACCTCAGACCGTGATCCGATGGCAAAGCCCTGCATGGAGGAGATACTGGAGATGGAAGAGCAGAGGCGGTAGAGACAGAGGGAAACTTCGTGCACCTCAAGGAGTCGAACACCTGATCGAGAGCATGGCCAGAGAATCCCCGTTGGGGGGGGCATGCAGATAATGAGGGAAGTGAAGAAGCTGGGCTAGGGGGTTACCAGACAGACGGTGTGTCGAGCCTCTTCAACTTGTGGATAGGGAAGGGAACAGCTTCTCCTTTCGAAACGGGAGAAAGTGTTCAGATATGTAGTTCAGAGGCTTCTTCGCCAGGTTGAATTTGTCGTGAAGCTGCTGGAGTACCTCGGATGTGTCAAGCAAGGCAGCATCCCTGTGTTCTCCAGCTAGCTTGTAGAATCGTCTGCCTTCCTCTTCATAGTCCTCAGCAGACCGTCTCAGCCGGCCAAACAGTCTCGGTCTTGCCTCACCACTGGAAGGGTAGCGGTAATCCATAGTCACATACTCGGGGAACATGCCGAGGATGAAGAGGCACAAATCGGCTATCCTCTTGTAGAAGCCAAATCTGCGTTCTTCATCAACAGCCTGACATAACCTGACCAGGCTGTCCATATCCATGTCATTGAACCTGATCTTGCGCCAAACGCCCTTCCTTACCCTTACCGGCAAGGTGAAACTCTCAATTCGGGTAAATGAGGTGAGCATATCCGCCAAGTATTTCAACGTGACCTTGTTACGGAGGAAGCGAGTTACCTCTGGCGTATCAAAGACTGGGATCTTCTGAGTGGCGGTGCGCTCTACTGTGTAGGCCTGACCTTCCAAGTCCTTACGGGCGGCTCTGAGTAGTATCTCGAAGAGAAACATTGGGCTAATTGTAGTCGTTATTGTCTCTTCGCCCATGAGCATTATTCGCTGGAACAACCTCTGCGCTTCGTGCTCCATCATTCCCTCGATAATGTCGTGGTCATCTTTTATCGTGTCGATCTTGCTCAAGAGCGCAGAGTCCACTGTCTCGACCAGAAACAGAATATCGCTTTCTGAAAACTCGGCTGTCAATGCTCCTTTCATTTTGGCACTCCTTATCTGTCAGCAGCGCGGAAGATTATCCTTTAGTCTGCTAATCCCGGAATCGTACTCTGGCTAAGTCCC
>CAYPUO010000614.1:0-671 GCA_964413775.1 uncultured archaeon | reverse complement strand
CCCTTGGACTCCGCCTGCCAGTTCTGGCTCTCTTCCATCTTTGGCCTAGCGGCGGACCCGAAGATGCCAATCTGTTGAAGCCTCTCTTCCCCTAGGGTTTCATACCGTCCAATATTCCGCGCTTGCTGCTGACCGAACTCATCAAGAACGACCTCTACTTGCCCCCTTACTTCGCTGAGGTCAGCAGATGTCTTACGCCCCTGCTTCCCGGCGGTTCTATTATAACCCCTTCTTGCATCGAATGTCCTGCTTTTGACCTCGTTCCTTCTCTCTGCTATTTGGAGATGTCTTCCTGTATAGATGTCATAGGGTGTGAGTCAAAGTTGTCCTGATGCTGGCAGGCACCGAAGGCGAATAGGGTAGCGGAAAGCGTGGTCGGGACGTTCAGGAGAGAATGTCTGGACGATATGATCGTGATCGGCAGAATACATCTGGGAAGAATCCTGAAGGAGTATGGTGCCCATTACGTTTGTGGGATGCCACATCGCACATTTGGGCTAGAGATGCCCGCCGGCTCATCGTTCCCGGTCGTGCCACTGATAAGAGTTGGGATAGTGGCACGGCCGGTATTGGGTGACCTTCACGATGAGTACGAGCGGGGTGCGGCATAGGCTCGACGAGCGGATAACCATTTGGGCCCCCGCAGGCAACAGAGACCATGGAGTCTGCCC
>CAYPUO010000613.1:0-2696 GCA_964413775.1 uncultured archaeon | reverse complement strand
TGAAGTGTGCTGAGTGAGGGGGCTGCGTTCAAGAACGCTATCGTTGAGATTCCTTTCTCAGTCTGCAATCGTACTCGCGCGTCAAGCCATCTACCTGCATCCTCACCAAGTATCATTGTATTGATGAAGTATTCTCTGAGGAGGAGAAGGGCATCGCCGATGCGGCTGCGCCGATAAAACCACTCTACCAACGCTAGCTGACGCTTGAGTTCATCATTATTGAGGACATAGCTGCTCTTTCTGCCCTCGAAGCTGCTCACTGGCGTTAGCTGGCTGCTCATCTCACTGAAAAGCTGCTGGAGATCTGGTGATAGAATCCCCTCCTCCTGCACATCATGAAGCCGTTTGAGAAGACAAGCAGTTGATGTGCCGGTTTCCAGAGGTAGCGCATGACTGAGTGGATGTACAAGTCCCCTGACTGCCTTCTCGATATCGTAGAGTGCCCGGCTGCTTGACTCGGAATACGCTGTGTCGAGGCGTTTCTCCTTGATCCTACTCAGGAGAGAGTCTACACGCCCAGACTCTAGAAAGGAGTGGACTGCCTGCGACCACTGGATGAATGTGAATGCTGCGCTGAGATCCACAATCGGCGTCTGAGTCACGCCATGTTCCAGCCGTGCATAGTACAAGCTCTTGAAACCACAATTGCGGAAGAGCGAGAGATAGCTCATTGCTGCGAAGAAGAGTAGCGGCAAGTGGCGGAAACAGTGGGTGATGTCGAGGTCAATATCCAGGTATCCATCACTGCCTGATCGTATCTCGTCTGCAATGGCGACCAGTTCGCTCACAATTCCAAGGAGTTCATTCTCTTCAGTCCCGTCTGTGATGATGTGAGTCATTAGTTGTGCCTTAGTACCAATTGCCTCCTCGACTGCTGGGATGCGTTCACAGCTCTGGTTTGTGGCCAAGATAACAACAATGTCATATGGCCCTAGGAGATTGACTATTGCCACCCCCGCGAGACTGGACGAAAAGGTCTTGCGACGGTCTGGATAGACGAAGTATTCTGTCTGCGAGTAGTTTGATGTACCTAGGAATGTGAACAGGACCCTTGTCATTGCATGCTTTGCCGCCTTAGTCAGATCGGTGGTCCCCTGCCTACCAGTCTAGTCCTCGTAACAGCCAGATGATAGGTAGATTTCTTGGAAGCCTACCTTCATAGATGGTCATGGGCCGAGGAGATATATAGCATCGCATGACATGTTCGTTCTTGGAGAGGCTCAGGAATCGCTTCAGGCGCCTTCTGGCGGCATGGCTATCAAGCGTCCCAGATTTGTGCTCTCTGGGGAAACAGCTTCCAATAAGCGAGAGTCATTTGCACCCAATGCTTTTCCCGGAACTGGGGTGATGGCGAGATGACTCCTATCATACGACCAGGCCGGCGTACACCTCTTGCATGAGGAATTACCTGCAGCACCCGAGCTGAGATTAAGTTGTTGTGAGTGGTTATATTGACCCCGCAAAACACATCCTAACGTCGTCCTTGGATATATGCGGTTAACAGCACTCAGAGCTCTTGACATCTAGCAAGACCATGAGTAGCTCTATGGTCGAAACAGATTCACATCCGAAAGAAATGAAAGGGACGACGAATATGTAGAAAGTGCCCCCGAAAAAAGAAGGGGGTGTAGGACTGCTGGGGCAGTCCAATGCAGGCAAAGCCTGAAGTGCCTAGGAAGCTAAGCTCCTATGGCGTCCACGGAGGGTCCTCGGGAGGATCCGGCCATGTGAAAACTTGTGTGAACAACATGGTTGGTCATGCGGGGACTCTCCGATTCTGTATTAGAACGGTCAGGACCGAAGTATGGTTTTTTCCCGAACATTTCGGAGAAGTACCGAACTGATCCACCGGAACGTCCCTTGAGGGGAAGAGAAATGCCTGAGAAAGTCCACATTGCCAGCCTTGGATTCAATGAACAGGGTCGAATCCTGTATGTCTTGAGGAAGATTGGGGGAAGCAAAGTAGTCATTATCCACTCCAAAGAAACAGAGCAGGATGCGAAAGCGATTTCAGCTGAGATAAGGAGCAAAGCACCTTGGGACGCGAAGGAGGTCCTTGTTGATGCTTGGGACTACTACGATGTCCTGCACAAGACCGTAAACGTGTGTCTAGAGCACTATGGAAAAGAGCTCTGCTTCAATCCCTCTCTTGGCACACGAGTGATGACAACTGCTTTATTCACAGTTGCGAATTTTACGAGTTCGAATGCATATCTTGTCAAAGAAGATGGGCAAGGAAACAGTGTTGATGTGATTAAGATAGATCCTGTTCAGAGGCAGCTGTTGAACACTGCCAAGAAGAGGGTGCTCAAGACTCTCGATGGTGCAGCAGAAGGAGGCTTCGCGACCGTAGGAAATCTCGCAAGAGCAGTAGGTATTAGGTCGGGCACGACATCGGACCATGTGAACGATTTAGAAGGTTGGGGTTATGCAAGGACAGAGCCAAACGGCAGGAGGAAGAGAGTGTACATCACACCACTAGGGAGTGCAGTACTGAAAATGTCCAAGTTATGGCAGAAGAAAAACGAAACGCGTGAGAAAAAGTGATAGACTCCTCAGAATCCTCTCTACTTAGACTATGGCAAGAAACAGTCCTACGTACGTGCGAAAGGTTCGCGTTGAGTCCTGAAATACTGGAGCTTGGCACCCATGTGAGATCGGAAAAGAAAACCGGGTGGCCAGAGTCATTCTGGTGC
>CAYPUO010000612.1:0-2698 GCA_964413775.1 uncultured archaeon | reverse complement strand
GAGCTGATGCAACTTACCTGATTCTGCCAGTAGAGAGAGGGCTAGTCTAGCCAGATAAAAGGCCTGAGTATCTCATGGTACTAGACCCAATCGATGGATCCACAAACCTTGAACGAGGAATTCCCCTTTGCTCTGTGGGAATCTCAGCAGTACCCATGTCCGACTCCATGTCCACTGATGATGTAGAAGCAAGCGTAATCGATTCCTTCTTCACTGACGAAACTTATGTCGCAATTGCGGGGAAGGGAGCTACCAGAAATGGAATAGCGATACATACAGGAAATGCCGTAGAGCCGTCGAATACCATTATCTCCTATGACACCAAGCGGCCAATGAGAGACAATTTCGGCGCTCAATCGCTGAGGACCTTGGGCGCTGTATATGACATTCGACGAACAGGCAGCAACCTTCTGGACCTGTGCTGGACAGCAAGTGGAGCTCTGGATGCAATGGTAGACTTGAGAGGCATGCTACCTATTGTGCACACTTCTGGAATCCATATGGTAGTTGAAGCTGGTGGCTATGTACTTGAGGCCGGAGGAAACCGGTTCAGACAGAGCTTTGATATGGAAAGGAGAATGAGCTTCGTAGCTGCCTCTAATCAGGAGCTCGCGGAGTATATCCTGAAAGCATTCGGAATAGAAACGGAAGAATCTTAGTCCCATCTAACTCTTTAAATGCTAACACGAAGAGCCCAAACCTAGTGAATTCCATGACATCAGTACCAATTCCTCCCGAAGTTATAGAAGCGATGAAAGGAGTAAAGCACAAGATAGTAGTCCTCTCAGGAAAGGGCGGCGTAGGCAAGACAACAGTGGCAACAAATCTGGCAATCTCCTTTGCGAAAAGGAACCTAAAAGCGGGGATTCTCGATGTGGACATCTATGGGCCCAATGTGCCAAAACTACTTGGACTTGAGGGACAGCATCCAAGTGCTAACGGAAACAAGATCCAGCCAATTATTGGACCCCTTGGAGTAAAGGTAATGAGCATGGGATTCCTACTACGTCAGGCTGACGATCCCGTTGCATGGAGAGGTCCTCTAGTGGCTCGAGCCATCAACCAGTTCCTCGCTGATGTCAGCTGGGATGAGCTTGACGTACTGGTCATCGACCTCCCTCCGGGGACGGGCGACGAGATTCTGAGCATACTGCAGTCAATTCCTGAGCTCTCAGGCGTAGTGATTATATCAACACCGCAGGAGGTCGCAGTATTGGATGCAAGGCGTGCAATCCAACTGGTAAATAAGATGAAGGTCAGAATTCTAGGATTGATTGAGAATATGTCGGAGTTCATCTGTCCCAAATGCGGTGAGTCCTACAAGTTATTTGGTGAGGGTGCAGCCGGGCTTGCTACGGAAACATACGGCATTGAGCATCTAGGAACACTGCCGCTTGATCCAAGAGTGATAACACTCAGCGATAAGGGGACTCCTTTTGTTATCGAAGATCCTGATTCTAAGGTTGCGAAGGACTTCGAAAGCATTGTCTTGAAGCTCATGAAGAAGGTTGGTATTGAGCAAAACAGCTGATGGCAACTTGCGGCCCGTCGACAGAGCAGTAAATTTAGAATGCGACTATTCGTCCTCTTCTGACAATTCCTCGGCTTCTACGGTGTCTTGCTGCATGTCTTCAGATTCCTCTTCCGACACCTCATCAAGTGTTGTACCAATCTCATCGGATTCTTCCTCTCGGCTATGTCCAGGGATTATTTTGAGAAGATATGGATAGCCTAAGACAAAGCTCACTATACCTAACCCTACCGTAATTGCAAAAGAACCTGCAGAGCCAAACAACACAATGGGGTTTGCGACCAGATCCGCTACAGACGTATTGAAGAACACTATCTGCAACCACATAGGAATCATAAACACCATAGGGAGGCAAATTATGACTAACAATATAATCGAAGCAATGATCTCAGCTGTGTAGACCAGTATTCTTTTCAACACGCTATCAACTGCTTTCTTGGCGACTGACATTTCTTGCTCTCCGACCGTTGCGAATCCCATTTCGCTTTTAATGTTTCCTCACGAATGGAAATCTGAAAAATAATGCCGGGGGGCCCACAGATGACAGACGCGAAATGCCGTCGATAAGTAGATGGATTTGAGAGAGATGTAGCGGTTATATGTGAGCCCCGCCGAGTAGTATTAGTAACTATTATGATATAAGCATTATGAATATAGACTGGGTTGCTCAGATTGGAAAAGAAAGGATGAAAGAGAATGACTCGAGGGGCGGAACGTTGGAAGGAGGAGAGAGAATGATGGGCGAGAGAGAAACACCCTCGAGTCCCTCTAGTTATACTACACTCAAATTTGCATATAATAGAATCTCGTTTGAGTATAGATTTACTAGAAACACAATAGAACACTTGCGATTTACGCAATTCTCTATTTATGGTATTGAGAAGAATAACACTTAAATGTATATAGATGCGAAATTCACAAGACAGCGTGTTGGGGCGGCGTTCCTAACTCCTCCTGAAACCTGGATGCACACTCATGCATCAAACACACACATCCTCTTCTCAAGCAACCAAGCGAACCTTTCTTTTTGGAACGCCCCTCACGCTTCATACACATTGCACGAACATCAAGTCGCAGAAACATCTAGGACAATCGGAGTGACACCATGGGAAAACACTTCAAGAGTGAAAGGATTGTCCGACTCTGCAACCTTGGTCCATATGCCAT
>CAYPUO010000611.1:0-2716 GCA_964413775.1 uncultured archaeon | reverse complement strand
AGTCTATCTTCTGTCGCTGATAGCTTATGGATCGAGAGCCCCCAAGTCAGGTTCTCCCGAATTGTCCCCGGAAACATCGATGCCTCCTGTGGAACGAGGATCATCTGGCGACGAAGTTCCCTAGGATCGTATGCTGACACTGGAGTACCTCTGAAAATGACTGTCCCTTTTGTGGGCGTAAGAAGGTTGTTCGCAATCCTGAGAATCGTACTCTTCCCAGATCCAGAGGGCCCAGTTATTCCTACGGTTTCATTTTTGTCCAGTGTCAAGCTGAAACCCGAAAACAGCAGGGCTTTGCCAAATTGCATACTGACATCTGACATTTCTAGGAGTGCTTGTGACATGATAACCGACTCCGACAAGTCGAAGCGCAGAGCCACTAAATAAACTAGGCTGTTGCAGGCTCGCTTCTAACAAGAAGCGGCTGTGTAGAACAAGTCACCTCCTAGCACACTGAAGGTGGTTGAGTCGTTGAATGTTGTGAAGGATTACGTTGATTAACAGCTCTCTCTTTTTTCTCACACTAAGGCACCTCCCTAGGAATCAGAAACTGCTGAGATCTCTGTTTCAATGTGGAAGAATGAATCTGATGTCGCATCTTCACCAGGTTATCAGCAAGATGTGTTGAAAACAGAGCATGGAAACAAGCTAACCGGAACGTCAAGATTTGTGATTAATAAAGGTATCAGTCAGACCGCCCAGTCCATATGAGGTTTCAGTAGTCGGTACTCCTTTGTTCAGAATGTACCTTCGGACATTATCTCGCACCATCATGGTTTCTTGTGTATCGCCATAAAACAACACAGCCTACCACAATGAGGGGGATTACGATAACTGCTAGCACAAGAAGCGGGTTTGGACCTGGAGGCGGCAACATGATGTCCTGCAATTCTATTACTCCCATTGATGTGTTTGAAAGGCATGCTATTATGCGTTTACCTGTGTATAGCTCTGTAGAATAATTCACACTGGCATATCGGATCGAAACCTATCCTTACCTCGAAAAGTCAGAGTGTGAGCTTCAAGTGGCGGGTCGATGATTATTCTGTTCTTCTCCACGCAAATCTCGCAGACTTTTCCTGCAGAGCCACAAGAAGCAAAATAGTATTAAGGAACACAATTAGTGGCATAATGACCCCATATGCAGAGGAAACGATTATGAGTTCGGCAGAGAATATCGATCTCACATATGTAGAGGGTCATCAGGAATCAGTTCTTTTTGCGATAGGCGCGATTCTGGCAGCGCTCTATGGTCTGGGTTCACTCATACCATTTAGCGTTTTCATCGGAGGAGCAGCCACCATCAGTCTTACGCTTTTGGTCGCACCTCTATTCGGCATATTACTAGGCCCGTGGCGGGGAGGCTTCTTTGGGCTTGTTGGTGGCACAATTGCATTAGCTGTCGGAGGTTCGGGTGGGCTCTACCAGTTATTCCCATTTCTCTTCCTAGCCCCTGCGATTTCGGGCCTGCTTACAGGTCTATGTGCACACCCACAGCAGGCCAGCCCGAGAGTTCCGGGTGGTTTTATCACTGCAGCGTACTTGGTAGCAATAATCATGCTCTATGAGATTGTAGACTTCGATGGATGGTGGTTCATGAGTTATTATTTCGTTGCTGTGGTTGCAGCTATTATCCTTCAGCGACGAGATTCTTCTCTTGATTTCGACGAGCTCAGAGAAAACAAAATTGCACGGCTTGTACTGCTAGCCATTGTTGGGACAATAACCGATTTCTCGCTCATGACGATGGGCGCAGTGTACATCTTACAGATTCCAGCCTTAACTTTCGGATTCTTCATCTTTCCGCTAATGCTCTTCGAGAGGAGCACAGCCATTGTAGCAAGTGTCATAATCGCTCTTGCCATAGTGAGAGCTTTTCCAACTATCTGGGGCACTCTTCCGATTCCAGGGACTCAATTATGATCTGTATGGCTTTAGTGATGGTATCAAGTGGCATAGTGGCAAGGCCTAGGTTATTCCTCTCTATTGCCTGCTCGGGTAGAGGCGGCACATGAACAAATGCCATCTTGCTGTCAATGCCAGATGTGGGAAGCCAGTCTAGCAATGAGAATAGCAGCCAATTACAGCCGTATGTGCCTGCATGATAGCTGACTCCTGCGGGAATTCCTTTCTCTTTCAGCACATTGGCTATTCGGTGAACGTCGATTGTCGAGAAATAGGCAGCTGGTGCATTGGGATTGATTATTGGAGTGTCCGGCCTATTACCGTAGTTGTCCTCACGCTCAGTACTCCTAACATTTAGTCCTACAAACTCAAGTGTTATTGCGGCTCGATTTGCCTGTCCGCAGCAAAGGATGAATTGCGGTTTGTGCTCGATTATGGCACGTTTCGCAATATCGAGACCCTTCGAGTAATCAAGTGGTACTACTTGTCCGACTACTTGATACTGAGCGATTTGCTTTCCGGCCAGGCGCTTAACTAGCTCCTCAGAAGGATTCACCGAAGAACCATCAAAGGGCTCAAAGCCAGTAATGACAACCTTTGCCATTTAACCACCATCAATTGCATGTCTTTTACCTGATATTTCCCTTTGGGCAGCGTCATGCAAGTGCTAGTAAGACAAACCAGACTCCAAGAACGACTTGAAAGAGACCAATAATGATATTGATCCAGTTTACTCCGCCATATCCCGTCTTCTTGGATGCAACATCGGTGCCAACAGTGAGAAAGCCGCCAAATAGAAAGTCTGTTGAGA
>CAYPUO010000610.1:0-2716 GCA_964413775.1 uncultured archaeon | reverse complement strand
TTCCTATAGCGCCAAGACTGCCCAGTAGTGCTGTGATTAATGCGCTGCTCATAATCCATGAGAAAGCCTGCCACCCTGATGCGCCTCTAGTCTTGATAGTGCCAATGTCTTTTCTAGTTTCATCGCTCATAAGATTGGTATTGTAGTATACGAGTAGTACCCCCATTAACACAGTCGGCATAGAGAACGCTAGAGCCAGTGTGGTCATGAGTATGGACCACGATTGGAACTGCCCTACTGCATCCTTGAGGCCATAGGATGTTACCAATGCATACGGGAGAGCTCTCTGCTCAAATTGACGCCGAACGCTGTCAAGGTTGTCGTATACTGTATTGACATCGCCTTGGATGACCTTGGAGTGGTCCATATTGACCCAGAAACGCTCTGATACACCCTGATACTGTCCAAAGCCGATGGGTGAAAAGTCGGTGTTTAATGCATTCTTGGTTGTTATGACTGTCAGTGCTGTAGTTCGGACGACCTGACCTTGGGCACCATATCCACCGTAGATGTATGGAAGGTACTGCTCTTGGAACAGGTTTGTTTCAAAGGTTCCGACAATCTTGTATGTGGCGTTAGCCTCGACTTCTTGATTGGTCTGATAATCATATGTACTGATTTCAACGGTGAAGTTCTCACCTATCTGATAATCATTCTGGTCGAAATATGCCCTTTCCATGTAACAGGTCAGATCGGTGAGTTGTGGCGCAGTGGAGCTTATTGATACTGCATTTGGGAGGTCCGAGAAGAACGTGTTCTCAACTCCAAGTAGCACCATATGGGCGTAGGAGTAGTACGTTTCATCCGTGCGAACATATGTATCTATAATGCTCACTGGATCGACAGTCTGAACGGTATCACTGTTCAAGAGGAGGTTTTCAATCTGAGAGGCACTAGTCGTATTCTGTTTGTAGAATGAGCTTGTATATGAGACCTCCATATCATACCCTACATTGGAGGTCATATCACTGAGGACAGTCGGTGTTGTAGTGTCTAGGTAAAAAACAATTCCCCCTAGGACACCTGCTGATAATGAGAATATCAGCAAAGTTGTTAGCAGCTGTGGACTCTTAGATATCAGTCTCGAGAATAGAAACATCTTCAAACATCCCCTCCGTACGGTCCTGATTCGGCCCAACTGGCATTCAGGGACTCAGCGAGGTTGACACGCGAGCCCAATCCTGCAACCAATATGACGAATATTATTGCTGATCCAATGAAGAAGAGCACAATCATGAGCATCGTGGTCATAGGAAAGACCGGGAATACAGTGACAGGAAACATGTAAAATGACGACCTATAGCCAATGAGCGAATCCATGATAGAGAGAGGCCCGTAGAAACAAAGGAATGCAATTCCCACGAGGATTAGCACGGCCATCTCGGCCATTTGCGCCTTGAGTACCACCTTCCGTTCTCCTCCCATTGACCTTAACAGTGCAATCTCACGTTTTCTTCCATCCACTCCCTCAAACGCGTAGATGATAAATGCTGCAAAGATAACAGCGGAACTCGATACGGTCAGTAGAGTGTCTGTTGCTCTGTCAATCCGGTATTGAGCGGCAGTGCTGTATGAGTCCACTTCATGTGTTACAGCCGCCCATCTACTTGGACTGACAACCAAGCTTCCCCCTTTATTCAAGACATTCTCCACGAGCTTCGTTCCGTTTGCACCTTGATATGTCCTAATGCAGAGGATGTTATCAGTGTCATTGGCAAGCGACATGAGAGTCCCAAGATACTCCCTGTTTACCCAGATTGAATCGCTGCCGACTTCCTGATAGTAGTAGTCATAGTAGCTGCTGTAGCCATAGCCGTAGCCTCCGGTTCCTGTATCAGTAAGCACCGAATTGGCCAGCACATCAGCTATTCCCACTATCGTAAAGACATAGATTTCTTGAGAACTGGAATAGAAGTCTGAAAACACCCTGACTATATCGCCTACCTTTAGGTCATAAGTGTCCGCTATGTATTTGGTCACAATTGCCCCGGAAGGAGTATTCGCCAGTGTCGACATCATCGGACTGATGTCAGAGGCATTCAAAGGCGTTCCCCATTGGTCATACCCCACATACTTGTATTGCTCGGGGTCTACCCCGACAAGATATGCCGTATCCCACTGTTCAGCCGAGAGAAAGACCTGACGAGTGTAGATCATGGAACTCGCCGCGCAGGAAGGATACTCTGAAACGTTCGCAACAAAGGAGCTCCATTGCGGAGTTGGATGGCTACCAAGATGGAATGCAACATCGCCTCCGAAGGCGAACTTTGCCTGGTTCTCCTTGGTAATTGGCATAGAGGCGCCAATTACAGCGTAGGTCCATCCGATACTAATTGACAAGACAAGCACAAGGATGGCTGGTCCAGCAGATGACGCGCTCTTTCCAACTCTTCTGACGCCAATTGACGACGGCAGGAGTCCAACAATATGATTCATCCCATGTGATATTCTGTTTGCGCCGCTTCTCAAGCCCTTGATAGTGAGCGACCCCAGAGAAATAAACATGGCTAATGGAATGAGCGAAGCGATAAACGAGAAAAGCGGAATGTAGGTGAGCAGTTGTCCTGTACTGAGAAGGCCAACCAAGAAGGCAGCCGATAGGACAAAGAGAATAACGTCCCACCGGATGAAAGTGAGAAACTTCACTGTCTTCTCTAGCTTGCCAGTACTTTCATCCACTTTTCGTTTCGTGGAGTAGAGCATATTATACCCCACC
>CAYPUO010000609.1:0-2718 GCA_964413775.1 uncultured archaeon | reverse complement strand
CCCGCGAAGATATGGAATCTGATCGAGTGCTCACTCTCGCGTTGATTCAGCTTCTTGAGATAATAGGTGAAGCGGCAAATGGAATTGCTGCAGACTCTCGGGAGAAACATACTGAGATACCTTGGACCTCCATCATCAGAATGTGGAACAGGCTAATCCATGGCTACTTCGATGTTGATAGAGAGATTGTCTGGCAGACCATTACTGACGATCTACCGATACTGCAAAAACAACTTGAGGCTATTGTGAAAGGATTTGAAGCACACGGTGGCCAAACACCGCATTGATGTCATGGATGCGCATGTCGACAAGGTCATGGCTGTTATGCTAACTCTAGCATGATCTTCAAAGGTTTTTTAGGAATAAGTTAGTACCATTATATGCAGAGCTGGGTGGCGATGTCAGAATGAAAGCGTTAGAAGAAATAGCGAGACTCCTGAAGAAAAACGGAGATACGATTGCTAGCGAGTACAAAGCCCAGGTCCTAGGCATTTTCGGTTCATATGCAAGAGGAGCACAGAAGCCAAGGAGTGATATCGATATCCTTGTCAGATTCGACGATGGTGCAACAATACTCGATTTGGTTGGATTGGGCGACTTTCTGGAAGAGCTGCTCGGCCTGAAAGTGGATATTGTTTCTGAGAGAGCATTACGACCAGAGCTAAGAGATAGAATACTAGCAGAGGTCGTCGAGGTATGAAACGGGATCCACGATTTTTCCTACAAGACATCCTGACTGCCATTGAAGCAATTGAGGGATTCGTAGACGGTCTCGACTATCGAGGCTTCGTAGGTGACGATAAGACGTCCAGCGCAGTGGTGTTCAAACTCCAAATTATCGGCGAAGCCACAAAGAGAGTCCCCAAGAGCGTAAGAGACCTCTCTTTGGAGGTTCCATGGAGAGAGATGGCGGGGATGCGCGATAGGCTGATCCATGCCTATTTTGGAATTGACTATAAGCTCGTGTGGGAAGCGATAATGGTTGCCCTACCCCGAATCAAACCTGAAGTCGTCAGGCTCGTCCAAGAGATGCTCGATTGATAGAGAAAATCATGTGTGTCATCAAGTTCCGTGGATACGCATTTCTTAGGGGAAGTGAATTCACGTCGTGGATTGTAGTCCATATTGATGCCATGGATCCGCATGTCGACCAGGTTGTAGCTGGTGTCCCTGTAGCCCAGTATCCCGACGTATTTGATGACCCGCGAGGCGTTGTCACACTCGCCTATCGGGTACGCACTCCCTGAACCGTCAATGCTTGCCATGATCCCACCCTGCCCACCAGGGTACGAAGTCCGCCAGACCTTGCCTGTCTTGCAGAACGAGGTGTAGATGTAGCCGGACTGCTGATAGTGTGTGCCGCTGATGGACATAGAACTCGTAGATGGCGGGACACCATATGAGTAATCCGGATGTTATCACGGGGGATGCTGTCATGTTGCTGGTCTGCCATTGGCTGAACCGGATAAAATGAAAAAGAGGGAAAGTCCCTCTTTTATCTCACGGGGGCTCTTAGTGATAGCCAGCCACTAAAGGCAAGAAACGCATAGGAAACTACGATTCCTACTGCTTCAAGATAGTGACCCGAATCAAGGAACATAATCCCTGAATAGATTTGCAGGACTGTAACGACTATCAGAAACAGTGCCCATAAAGTCGCTCGAAATCTTACTGTGTTTGATTTCTCACTCCCTCTTGCCATGAGGAAAACTGCAACAAGTGCTGAAGCTACTGACAAGACTATGGCAATCCCTTGAGTAAGGAAAGCATTAACGAGTTCAATTCCTTGCATTGAGTTCTTTTCCCTCCGTCATTGGATTCAGATTACCTATCACCAATATGCATAGTTCAAGACTGCAGTTGCCCAGATTGCAAGACCTATTGCTGTTATTACGATGTTGGCAAGCCAAGAGAACTGCAATATTTTCGCTACAGGGTCGAATCTTGCCAGCGCAGTCATGAGAACATCTCTGATGGCTCCCACATTAACGCCAGTAAGCTTCGTGACAAGACTGGATATAACTGTACCTGCAATTAGAGCGAATCCAACCGCAACGTAGTTCCAGCCACAACTCCACAAGAACCAAAAGGCATCTGCTTTGGACCATTGGCCATTGTCCACAAGATATAACGCATATAGTACAGGTGCGAAATACGCCGTCATTGCTGCTGACGCCAAGATCACTCCAGCCGAAACTGCAAGAACGGGGTTTATTTCGGCACCTGAACGGATAATACTCTCAGCATAGCCGCAACTCAGCTGTAGAGTCGCGATTAAGGGCCAAGAGAATACTTCGTCAATAAGCCAAGCCCAAAGCCCTACATCAAAATCGGGACTAGGATCTGCGGCATCGCCTGTTACCGAACATGCACTGTACTCTGTTACTCCTAGCAAGTTCTTGGCAGTATGTACACTAGCAACAAGCTGCCCACCTGGATGGGGAACTGGCTGGTTTATTACTACATGAAGCAATGGCCAGGGTCCAGTCCAATAACAGATAACTTGTGCCATAGCGCCGGATAGGTCGAAGCTGGCATGTGAGGATTCTGATGATGTTGGATTAGCTGTTCCATCGTAATCTTGAGATTCCTGCGGCGAGGGATCCTGGTCTGGCGGAGGGACAGATGGAGCATTGGGGTCGTGCTCGTTCAGGTCACACACTACATTGATGTCATGGATGCGCAGGTCCACCAGGTTGTAGCTGCTATAGCGATAGC
>CAYPUO010000608.1:0-2732 GCA_964413775.1 uncultured archaeon | reverse complement strand
GCTTCCGACCCTGTTTTGAAAGACCAACCAGAGGGCTGAGGGATACTTTTTCTTATCAAGACTTAGCGTTATGATGTGAACGAAGAGGACTTCGGATGGTCACTCATTATGGATGTATTCTCCTAGGTTCAGGAACTTTCTTTACAGGGCTGCAAGGAGCCTCTCTCTATTCAGGACTGACTTGCCAGTCCTGTGTTGACTGTGGTAATGAGGTGAGAAACCTAGAGTGATTAATTGCCAAGGAAGTACATGCTTCCAGAGCTCCTCTAAGAGACCAGTGGATGGTTGGGTGATGTTGTTCTGGTCAAGTGCTGCGAGGAGCAACAGGAAGAACTGACTTCCAGTAAGCAGAAGGATTCCAGGGTACCTCAGAGATAGTTTTCGCATCGCATCGGAAGACTGTGGTTCCAGATTCTGAGGCCTCTCTAATCTGAAGGGCTTGAGAGGTTTCCAGATACGACCAGATTTCTCATGGCTCTCTAAGATTAACGAGATATCTCTCAATACACCAAAGAGTTCCTTTTCCTCCAATTCATACAGCGCCTTGTGGGATATCATCCCTGAGAGGACAGATAACAGTCCAGTCCAGTCTTTGCCAATAATAGGCCGTATAATCCTGATAGCTTTACGTAGTCCCCTGAGTTCTCTTTTCACCATCTCTGGTTCTGACAGTGCATCATATTTCATAAGCCCTAAGTGCGGAGGTTTAGTAGTTTCTCTACGAGAAGTGCCATTCAGGAGAGTCCGTCTATACGTTCTTCGATGGTTTATTTCTTGAAGAGGTTCAAGCCAAAGCCCTCTCTTCTTCTCGCTGGACTGAGGCTTTATTCTCCCTTTTGTCTGATACGGAGTGAAGGTGGTCATCGAAAGAAAGGGCGGCGGATCTGAAGGGTCTGAGGGCAAGGTCGCTCTGTGAAATGCGAGGTCTGAATCTTTTCTCTTCTCCGAGTAATCAAGAAGATGGGGGACCAGCTTGAGAGCTCTATTGATATCTCTCTGGTCATATAATTTCATATTCTGTTGTCCAATACTGGGATAAGAACCCTTGAGGAAGCACATGGTTCGACTATCGATATTCTCATCTCGGTCCTTATCAGCCCGAAATCGTTCTCCCCACTTATACAGTGGAGGGACTGTGATGAGGTCGGTCGTGAGAGACCCTAATTGCTCAATGGCAACCACACGGAGGTCATCATCTATAGGGACAAAGGAACCATATCGAGGAGGGGACATAGGGATATTCCAGATGATCTTATCCACATAGCACTTCCACGGACTCCCCTGATAGAATGGTGCTACGCACCTAGTGTCATAGATCTGACTAGTCTGGCTCAGGGGGACTGGCCTATCAAACCAGATGACTGACGTTCTCTCAGGGACACTCTCGATAAGGTGAAACACAATCTCTTCAAGATAGGGAATCCCATGAGGTGGTGTCCTGTTTCGTACTGCATCAATTCCTGTGATAATAGTCATTGAGTCTTGTTTGATTGATTCTCTGATCGATTCGATGCTAGCGCATAGGGTTGTCTCATGTCTGAGGAGTCTGGTAATATCTTTGGAGAGGTCAACGAACTTAACCCTCCAATTGAGAAATCTCTGTAGAGGCCATGGGTATAGTGATTGATACAACTTCTTCCTTCTGAGGATCCTGTCTGTATATTCGCCAGTAAAGTCCAACCAGATGACATCTCTATTAGAAGCCATAGCCTGTTCATAGATGTACTGAATACCGTGCCAGTTCGCAGCTATATACGATGCAGATTGCTGGGATGAACCTTTCCCTGTTACTGGAAAATAAAGTGTGAACTTTCTTGTATCGTTTCGATCCTGTGAGTGACGAAAGGGGTCAAATCGTTGCATATGATAAGGTCTGGCAGTTTCTACGTCTTCACTAGAAGTATCAAAGACCACTAGACTTGCATGGGCTTCATGACCTTCATCCTTGAGCTGAAAGACTTCACGTTCTTGCGTTTTCTGTCCCTTACACTCTTGGTAGCACTCAATGATGAAACTATGCAGATTATCTCTGAGAGATTTCCAATTCTCTCTGGAGTCTACCACTAGAACTGCTTTCATGATATTCTTTGGCGGGCTGTGGTCTCTTCGTGCAATCTTTGCGTATTCTGAGAGAAGGAGCCTTTCATACTCTTCAAGCTGGTCTTGTGTTTCCTTGCGAGGAGTCGAAGCAATGATTGCTCTCCATTCATCGTCTGTCAGGCCTCGACGTTCATTATCGAAATGAACAACTCTCCGGTTTGGATCCTTCTTGGATCTTGTCGGGACTGCATAGAGGTCAATATTGAATGCGCTCCGGGTCTTGATTTCGATAACCATACATGGTTCCCACACATTAGTAGGATTTCTGCCATCTGCATAGGAGATGACCTTTCTTCTGAAGAGGATAAGATCTATCCTTCCCCTGCCATTGGCTACTGGAACCTCTGATACTAGTAACCACTCAGATGGTTGAGTGAGAATTGAATCCCCATACTTTACGATTGAGAAGAGGTTGAATGGTCTGAATGTGCTATCGGCATTTGCAACAAAGTCATGGAATGCAGCACCGACTCTTCGACTCTCTTCGCGAAGGATCTCATACAGGTGTTCTACATCCCTCTCAGTAAGGATGGTCTCTTTCTTGTCGATGGTCTTTTTGTTGGCTTTCTTATCGAGTTTCCCAGCCAGTTCTTTTGCCTTGCCTTTATATCGCTCTCCTCTAGGATAGCTAT